>NZ_JAQOSR010000287.1:0-5894 GCF_046718885.1 Bradyrhizobium sp. UFLA01-814
GGCACCTATGTGCTGTCGGCCGGCTACTACGACGCCTATTATCTGCGTGCGCAAAAGGTCCGGACGCTGATCAAGAAGGACTTCGAAGACTGCTTCGCCAGGGGCGTGAACGCGATCCTGACGCCGGCGACGCCGTCGGCAGCGTTCGGCATCGGCGAGAAGGGCGGCGCCGATCCGGTCGAGATGTATCTCAACGACATCTTCACGGTGACCGTGAACATGGCGGGCCTGCCGGGCATCGCCGTGCCCGCCGGCAAGGACTCGCAAGGTCTGCCGCTCGGCCTGCAACTGATCGGCCGTCCGTTCGACGAGGAGACGCTGTTCTCGCTCGGCGAGGTGATCGAGCAGGCGGCGGGCCGCTTCACGGCGCCCAAATGGTGGTGAGCGATGGCGGATTTCCGCGCCAGTTTCGCTGACACCGCGCCCGATGCGGCGCTGTCGCCGCCGCTCGCCGCATTGTGGTGGGCGAAGAAGGGTGATTGGGACCAGGCGCACCGCATCGTGCAGGATGAGGGCGACGCCAATTCGGCCTGGGTGCATGCTTATCTGCATCGCGTCGAGGGCGATCTCGGCAACGCCGGCTACTGGTATCGCCAGGCCGGCCAGCCGGTCGCAAAGGATACGCTCGAAGCCGAGTGGGAGCGGATCGTTGCCACGCTGCTGGCGCAGCGCGGCTAAAGGACGCCGGTGCGGAGGCACCGCGAGCATTAACCCTGTTTCGGCCGCCATGCCGCCGCCCAGATTGGCCGTGATAGGCTAATGGAACCGGGCGGGGGCCAGCGGCAAAAGAGAGTATTCGTGCGTGGGTCGGGCATAGGGGGATGGCTGTCAGCAATGCTGGTGGCCGTGGTGGCGGCGGGCCTTGCCGGCTGCGCCTCCGTCTACAATCTGCCCGGCAACGTACCGCTCGGCGCCGCGCTCGCCGACAACAGCAGCGCCCGCGACATTCCGGCCTACGAAGATGATCTGCTGCTCGCGCTATCGTTCTCCGGCGGCGGCACCCGCGCGGCGGCGTTTTCCTTCGGCGTGCTGGAGGAGCTTGACCATACGCGGTCGAGCGCGGCGGGCACGAAGACGCTGCTCGACCGCGTCGACTTCGTCTCCGGCGTCTCCGGCGGATCGGTCACCGCCGCCTATTTCGGATTGAAGCGCCGCGCGGCGCTCGACGATTTCCGCCAGCGCTTCCTGCTGCGCAACGCCGAGGAGGGACTGAAGACCCGGATCTCGCTCGGCAATATCGGGCGCGCGCTCGGCGGCGGCGTCAACGACAGCCAGTTCACCGATTGGCTCGATCAGAATTTGTTCGACGGCGCGCGGTTCGATGCATTGGCCGACGATCGCCGGCCGCGGGTCTGGATCAACGCGTCTGATATCTACAACCGCACGCCGTTCGTGTTCGGCAAGACATCGTTCGACGCCTTGTGCAGCGACATCAGATCGTATCGTGTCGCCGAAGCGGTGGCGGCATCGGCCGCGGTGCCGCTGGCATTCGCCCCGATCGTGCTGCAAACCTATCCCGGCGGTTGCGCCGCGCCGCTGCCGGCCTGGCTCGAGCGGGTGCGCAACGATCCGAACGCACAGCCGTTGCTGCGCGCCTACGCCGAGGCCCAGGCGCATTACCGCGACGGCTCGATGCGCTACGTCAAGCTGCTCGATGGCGGCCTCGTCGACAATTACGGCCTGTCGGGACTGAGCATCGGCTTGCTCGCCGCGCAACGGCCCTATGAGCCGCTGAACGAACGGCAAGCGGCCAAGCTAAAGCGCATCCTGTTCCTGGTGGTCGACGCCGGCCGCGGCATCTCCGGCGACTTCGTGCAGACGCTCGAAGGGCCGAGCGGCGTCGAACTGGTGTCCGCAGCCGCCGACACCGCGATCGATGCCAGCGTGCGCTCCAGCTACGCCGCCTTCACGGCGCTCGCCGAGGACTGGTCCGGCAAGCTGAAGCGCTGGCGCTGCGGGCTGTCGGCGGCGGAGCGCAGCCGGCTCGGCGTCGGCGCCGGCTGGAAATGCGGCGACGTCGCGATCTATGTCGAGCGGCTCGGCTTCGACCGGCTCGGGCCGGACCGCGCCGGCATCCTGAACGCCATCCCGACGCGGCTGTCGCTGCCGCCGGAGCAGGTCGACCAGCTGATCGCGGGCGGCGCCGACGCGCTGCGCTCGAGCAAGGCCTATCAGCAGTTCCGGCGCGGGCTCTAGATTTCGGCCGCCCATCGACACCGTCTATCCTCATCCTGAGGAGCTTGCGAAGCAAGCGTCTCGAAGGATGTAGGCCGCCGGCGGGGCCTCATGGTTCGAGACGCGCGTTCCGCGCTCCTCACCATGAGGGGGTCCATAGGTGCAAGGCGGCTTGACTGGCGCGATTGGTTGCGCGAAGCCCAATCCATCCCAGATATCCTTTATCCGGAAACCGAGATCCATGACCGCATCTGCCGCCCCGCACAAGCTGATCAAGAGCGCCACCGGCGATTGGGAGGTCGTGATCGGCATGGAGATCCATGCCCAGGTCACCTCGAACGCAAAGCTGTTCTCCGGCGCATCGACCGCGTTCGGCGGCGAGCCCAACTCCCACGTCTCGCTGGTCGATGCAGCGATGCCGGGCATGTTGCCCGTGATCAACGAGGAGTGCGTCCGCCAGGCGGTGCGCACCGGTCTCGGGCTGAATGCGAAGATCAACCTGCGCTCGGTGTTCGACCGCAAGAACTATTTCTATCCGGACTCGCCGCAGGGCTACCAGATCAGCCAGTACAAGTCGCCGATCGTGGGCGAGGGCGAGGTGTCGCTCGAGCTCGACGGCGGCCGCAGCGTCACGATCGGGATCGAGCGGTTGCACCTGGAGCAGGACGCCGGCAAGTTGCTGCACGATCAGTCGCCGACGATGTCCTATGTCGACCTCAACCGTTGCGGCGTTGCGCTGATGGAGATCGTCTCCAAGCCCGACATCCGCGACGCCGAGCAGGCCAAGGCTTACGTCACCAAGCTGCGCTCGATCCTGCGCTACCTCGGCACCTGCGACGGCGACATGGAGAAGGGCAATTTGCGCGCCGACGTCAACGTGTCGGTGCGCCGTTACGGCGAGACCGCGTTTGGCACCCGCTGCGAAATCAAGAACATGAACTCGGTCAACTTCATCGGCCAGGCGATCGAGTATGAGGCGCGGCGCCAGATCGAGATCATCGAGGACGGCGGCTCGATCGACCAGGAAACCCGGCTGTTCGACCCGAACAAGGGCGAGACCCGCTCGATGCGCTCCAAGGAAGAGGCGCACGACTACCGTTACTTCCCCGATCCCGATCTGTTGCCGCTCGAGTTCAGCCAGGCCTTCGTCGACGATCTGAAGGCGCAGCTGCCGGAACTGCCGGACGAGAAGAAGTCCCGTTTTATTACGGGCTTCGGCCTGTCGCCCTATGATGCGAGCGTGCTGGTCGCCGAGCGCGAGAGCGCGGAGTTCTACGAGACGGTGCTGTCGGGTCTTGCCGACAAGGCGCGCGACGGCAAGCTCGCCGCCAACTGGGTGATCAACGAACTGTTCGGTCGTCTCAACAAGGAAGGCGTCGAGATCGCAGCTTCGCCAGTGTCGGCGGAGCAACTCGCCGCGATCGTCGACCTGATCGGCGAGGGAACGATTTCCGGCAAGATCGCCAAGGACTTGTTCGAGATCGTCTGGCAGGAAGGCGGCGATCCGCGCGCGCTCGTCGAGGCGCGCGGCATGAAGCAGGTCACCGACCTCGGCGCGATCGAGAAGGTGGTCGACGACATCATCGCGGCCAATCCCGACAAGGTCGAGCAGGCGAAGGCGAAGCCGCAACTGGTCGGCTGGTTCGTCGGTCAGGTGATGAAGTCGTCGGGCGGCAAGGCGAACCCGCAGGCGGTCAACGACCTCTTGAAGTCGAAGCTCGGCATCTGAACAACAGGACAATGATGTTGTCCTTGGCGCATGATCCAGCCGGATCATGCTCCCTTGCATGCTTCCTTGCCGTCACCTCCGGCGTCGTCGCGCGCGCGTGAACGCGGCGTGATCCTGCCTCACACCCTCCGTTCGCGGCGCGCCGGCGCCATCGGCGCCGAATCGCCGAAGCCGCGATTCGTTCGCAAATCCGGTTCGGATGACCTCAAACGAGGCAAAACCCGTCTTACCCACGAAAATTTTTTCGTTGCCAAAAATTACGACTCGGCGTCGGCGACGCGCCGCTTTTCGTCGGCGCTCGCGACTCAACGCAATGACGGTCGCGCGTCGATCGCTCGAATGCGAATTCAAGAAAAGCCTACAACAGAAGGCGTTTCCTGCAACGTTGACAAATGCCGATGTCGGCGGCCGTTGCGTTTCTTGCATCGTCGCGCGAATGACGCGTCGATTTGAACGGCGGCGCGCACGGTGCGCACTGCCAGCGCTGCGTCAACACTTCCTTAAGCGGGACACTGTTTTTTTCGGTCTGTTGGTGTATTCGGGAAGTAGTGCATATCGATTCCCGAGTGCACGCAGCGAAGTAAGAGCCATCTCACATACTGGAGGGCAACATGGCTAAGAAGGCAAAGAAGGCGAAGAAGGCGAAGAAGGCGAAGAGCGCAGTGAAGAAGACTGCGAAGAAGACCCGCAAGGTCGCCAAGAAGAAGTAAGCCTCTCGCCTTGAGAGGATTGCCGGCGGCTTGACGCCGGCACGTCGCGAGAGCCAGCGGACGGACTGCTGAGAGGCACATCCCACCCCCAAGGCTCTGGCTGACGAAAGAGGGTGTCGGCGAGACATCAGGTCAAACGGCTGGATCGAATTTCGGAGAGGGCAACCTTCCCAAAACCGGTCCGGCAGAAGAAACAGAGATTTCTTCGTTCGGTGCGGAGCCCGCTTGGTTCCGCAATTTCACCGGCGAGAATGCCGAGCTGAAATCTGGTCCTGACGTGTTCGCCGACCCCCTCGTTCCGGCGGCCCGCGCAGTCCGCGCCCGGCAGCCACTTTCCCCATCCCCGTTCCGGATCGACGTTGGGCCTGACGGCCTCGCGTTGCTTTTGTCTGTGCACCGATCGCACGCCGTTCCGCGGCTCGTCCATAGGTCGCGCCGCCCCTCCGTCAATTTCGAAAACTGATCCCTGGTGGGACCTGCCGACGCCCGCGGCCAATGTCCGCCATGGTTATCGTTGTCCCAAGCACCAGGGTAAACCGGCGTTCACGAATGCAAGGAAGTGCCTGCGGCACAGGCATTTCTGCGATTCCTCGATGTGCCCTTGGCGACGCCGATTTACATCCCGTTCATCGCGATACTTAAACCGCTCTTCAAATTTGATGGGCCATGATCATCCCAACAAGCCGGCAACCGGCACGCGGTGATCCCAAGGA
This sequence comes from Bradyrhizobium sp. UFLA01-814, assembly GCF_046718885.1. Classification (NCBI taxonomy): domain Bacteria; kingdom Pseudomonadati; phylum Pseudomonadota; class Alphaproteobacteria; order Hyphomicrobiales; family Nitrobacteraceae; genus Bradyrhizobium; species Bradyrhizobium sp. UFLA01-814. Next base: position 5,328 of record NZ_JAQOSR010000287.1, read on the forward strand.
TCGGCGCGGGGCATGATCAAGAGATCAGCCCGGGAATGACAGGGTAGTTTTAACAGTGGACGGGGGCCGCGCTCGGGGGAGGGCGGCCAACAACAAAAAGGGGAATGAGAATGTTTCAGGGGGTCATCGATCAGGAAAGCGCTGTCCCGGTTGCCGCAACGGCAATCCAGGACGTGCTGTTCGAACGTGGCATGTATTGGGCGAGCGGCCGCTCCGGCGTGGTCAACCTCATCGCGGCGCACAAATGGTTCAACCTGGCGGCGCTCAAGGGACGTACTGATGCGATCGCGCACCGCCGCGAAGTCGCCGAGCAGATGTCCGATGTCGAGATCGCGGCTGCCCAGCGTGAAGCCCGCGCCTGGATGACGACGCACTAAGCCAACCGATGTCGATGGGAGCCTTGGCTCCCTCGCTCCACCTAGAACCAGTGTCGCGCCGCGTAGATCACGGTCATCAGCGCTCCGGCCACGATGACGAACTGCCGGACGGTTGTTTAGTCCGGAGACATGGCTGACACCTGTTCGGACACATCACTGACAGGTTGGCGGTTGGTCAAGTCGATTGATG
>NZ_JAQOSR010000288.1:0-5891 GCF_046718885.1 Bradyrhizobium sp. UFLA01-814
CCAGCCAGCATGGTGAATCAGAAACACACTGATTTGGGAATCCCAAATCGATTCAACCTAAACCCATCCCGCTTTAGAGCGTTTCGGTTCTGATTGAATCAGAACCGAAGCTCTAGATTCTTGTCTTGACGCGTTTTCTTCACGCGAACCGGTGTCCACTTCGCTCAAAAACGCTCTACCCGCCTGATTTCAGCTCGTCGCGGACGCTGATGAATTCCTTCGCGACCCGGTCGAGCACGAACAGCGAGCCTTCGGCGACGCCGAAATAGGCGCCGTGCAGCTGCATCTCGCCGCTCTCCACGCGCTCGCGCACGAACGGGAAGGTCATCAGGTTCTCCAGCGAGCGGAACACCGCGGCCTTCTCGATGCGAACGACGAAATCCTGCATCGTCTCATGCTCGCGTTGCTCGACGACCTCGCCGGGCTTGATGAACATCTGCATCCATTTGCCGATGAAGTCGCCGGGCGTGAGCGGCTTGATCTTGTCGACGAAGGCGCGGATGCCGCCGCACTGCGCGTGGCCCAGCACCACGATATTCTTCACCTTCAAAACGGTCACGGCATATTCCAGCGCGGCCGAGACGCCGTGGGCGTTGCTGTCGGGCTGATAGACCGGAACCAAATTGGCGATGTTGCGGACCACGAACAACTCGCCAGGGCCGGCGTCGAAGATCACCTCCGGCGAGACGCGGGAGTCGCAGCAGCCGATCACCATGGTCTCGGGAAACTGGCCGCGCTCCGATAGGTCGCGGTAGCGCGACTGTTCGGTCGGCAGCCGCTGGGTCGCGAACGTCCGGTAGCCGTCGATCAACTGCTTCGGAAAGAATTTCATGGCCTCTGGCTAACCACATGCGGGTAACGGGAACAAGACTTTCGGCGTGTGGCCTGAGATGATACGGCAGCGTTGAAGAATGGTTCCGCCCGATGCCCAAACAATGGACACTGGCGGAGCCCAAGCCCCCAGGAGAATGTCGATGACCCGTCCGCGCCGCAGCCTGTTGTTCATGCCGGGATCGAATGCACGGGCGCTGGAGAAGGCCCGGACGCTGGCGGCGGACGGCATTATCCTCGACCTGGAGGATTCCGTGGCTCCCGACGCCAAGGCCACGGCGCGGGAGCAGATCGCCAAGGCGGTCGCGGCCAGGGGCTTTGGCAAGCGCGAGGTCCTGATCCGGATCAACGCGCTCGACACGCCCTGGTGGGTCGACGACGTCGGCATGGCCGGCAAGGCGCAGCCGGACGGGATCCTGGTTCCCAAGATTTCGACCGTCGACGATCTCAACGCCGTCGCCGATCGCCTCAGCGACATCAATGCGCCTGCCTCGATCCGGGTCTGGGCGATGATCGAGACCGCGCGCGCGGTGCTCGACGCCGACAAGCTGGCCGCGGCATCGAAGGATTCCGAAACCCGGCTCGCCGGCTTCGTGTTCGGGCCGAACGACATTGCGCGGGAGACCCGGATCCGGATGAAGCCGGGCCGCGCGGCGATGATCCCGATGATCACGCATTGCATTCTGGCGACCCGCGCGCACGGGCTCGAGATCCTCGACGGGCCCTACAGCGACATCAGCAATGTCGACGGCTTCGCCGAGGAATGCGCGCAGGGCCGCGATCTCGGCTTCGACGGCAAGACGCTGATCCATCCGAGCCACATCGATGCCTGCAACGCGATCTTCACGCCGCCGGAGGCCGAGGTCGCCGAAGCGCGCAAGATCATCGCCGCCTTCGAGAAGCCGGAGAACGCCTCGCGCGGCGCGATCCAGCTCGACGGCCGCATGGTCGAGCGCCTGCACGCCGAAATGGCCAGGCGCACCATCGCGATCGCCGATGCAATCGCCGCGATGGGGCATTAGCCCAGCGAAGCGTCTTCCCTTCTCCCCCTGTGGGAGAAGGTGGCGCGAAGCGCCGGATGAGGGGTTGTCTCCGCTAGCGAGATTTATCCGTGCGGAGAGAAACCCCTCACCCGCGCTCGCTTCGCGAGCGCATCCTCTGCCACAAGGGGAGAGGGTAAGACCGCGCCTGTATCAGCTGCCAAACCTCTCCGACGCCCATGATATGCCATAGCCGCGGGGCGGTTGCATGATTTCTGAATAATAGAAGAGTGCCGCTGATTTGCCCGACGAGTCAAGCTGCCATGTCGAGCGCCGGCAGCCGCCGGCTACTTTGCATGGGGTTGTTTTCGATATTTTGGCGGTGCGCCCCTCCAGGGGAGGGTGATTATCGCGCGCCAAACCTCTCCGCCGCCCACGCGTAGAGGCTGCCGGGGATCGGCGCCTCCTTGCCGCGCCCCTTCGGCGAGATGTGCAGGCCGATGATCCCGGGATCGTTCAGGTAGCGCGAAAAATCCGACGGTTCGAAGAACAGTCTCGGCTCGGCGTGCACGGCGTAGAATGATCGCTTCGGCAGCGCGTGCTGCAATTCGCCTGCGCGGCGCGCCAGCGCGGTGAGCGCCGCCGGGCCGTAGATCGCGACGCGGATGTCGGCGAGGCGGCTGGATTTGCCGCGCAGCCGGCGCATCGCAAAGGTCAGGCGGTGGCGCAGCGCCAGCCAGTCCGGGATCAGCTCGTCCTGCTGCATCAGCGCCTCGAAGGCGCGCACGATCGGATCGTCGGGCGGCAGATACAGCACGGAGTTGCCGAGCTGCCGCGGCCGCTCCCAGGCAAAATAGGGCTTTGCCGGATCGAGCTCGACGCCCTTCAGCAGCAGCACGTCGGCGTCGAGCCAGAGGCCGGCGCGCTGTGCCATCAACCGCATGCGGAAGAAGTCGCTGAACTGCAGCATGGTCCAGTCGCGCCACGAGCCGTCGGGCTCCGCCGGGCGCAGCTTCTCCGCGAACGAATGCGGCAGTACGGCTTCGGCTTCGGCATTGCCGATACCGTCGGGCAGGCCGGGAATCGGATCAAAGCTGTAGACGGTGACCTTGTGCCCCGCCGCCACCTGCGAGCGCAGGCAGGTCTGGCGCAGCGCGTCCATCGAGCCGTGCCAGAAGGTGACGATGTCAGGCAGCATGCGCGTCAGCTATCAGCGGGTTTGCGGCGAGCGAATTCGGCAAAGAAAAGCCCCGGCGCCTGACGGCACCGGGGCACGATGATGCGCTGAGCCTCAAGCCCAGGCGCGTTCCTTGAGCTTGGTCTCGTAGCTGTCGATCGACGCCTTCTTCTCCATCGTCAGGCCGATGTCGTCGAGGCCGTTGATCAGGCAGTGCTTGCGGAACGGGTCGATCTCGAACTTGACCTTGCCGCCGTCGGGACCGCGGATCTCCTGGTTGGGGAGGTCGATGGTCAGCGTCGCGTTGGCGCCGCGCTCGGCGTCGTCGAACAGCTTGTCGAGGTCCTCCTGCGACACGCGGATCGGCAGGATGCCGTTCTTGAAGCAGTTGTTGTAGAAGATGTCGCCGAACGAGGTCGAGATCACGCAGCGGATGCCGAAATCGAGCAGCGCCCAGGGCGCGTGCTCGCGGCTCGAGCCGCAGCCGAAATTGTCGCCGGCGACCAGCACCTTCGCGTTGCGATAGGCGGGCTGGTTGAGGACGAAATCGGGGTTCTCGCTGCCGTCGTCCTTGTAGCGCTGCTCGGAGAAAAGCCCCTTGCCAAGGCCGGTGCGCTTGATGGTCTTGAGGTACTGCTTCGGAATGATCATGTCGGTGTCGACATTGATGATCTTCAGCGGCGCCGCGACGCCTTCCAGCGTGGTGAACTTGTCCATCGGTGCTCTTCCCGGGCAAAAAATAGCGGATATCGGCCGGTTGTTTATCGCGAATGTGACAGCGGTAAAAGGGCCATTTCTGCAGGGCTAGCCCGCATCGGCCTCAATCGCCTCCATATCGGCGTCGGAGAGGCCGAAATGGTGCCCGATCTCATGGATCAGCACGTGGCGGACGATGTGGCCGAGGGTCTCGTCGTGCTCCGCCCAGTAATCCAGGATCGGCCGGCGGTACAGCCAGACCAGGTTGGGCAGCCGGGCCACGTCGCTATGGCTCTGCTGCGGCAGGCCGATGCCCTGAAACAGGCCGAGCAGGTCGAACTCGCTCTCGGCCTGCATCTCGTCGAGCACCTCGTCGGTCGGGAAATCATCGACGCGGATGATCAGGCCCTCGCAGAGGGCCCGGAACGTCTTGGGCAGGCGCTCGAAAACCTCGTGCGCCATGGCCTCCATCTCGGCGAGCGAGGGGGCTTTTTCTGTGGTCCACATGACACTCCTTTAGCGCGAGTGCTGTCGGCGGCGCCAGCGCAGTTGACCTTGGCGGCGCAATGGGAGACCGTGCCGCCCACGAATGGGGCTCAAGAATCGAGCTTGGGTGGGCGTAATGAAACGGATCGTGGCAGCAGCGTCGTTGGCTGTAGCAGTCGGGCTCTCGCTCCCGGCGACGGAGGCGCAGGCACAGAGCGCGGCAGCTGAGGCGCGCGTCGGCGAGGCGGCACCGGTCGTGCGCGAGCGCGTCGTCGAGCGCCGCCGGCTGAAGCGTGTGCCGATCTACCGGTCCCGGCCCGATCATTGGGAACCCGATGTCATCCCGCGCTACAATCCCGGTCCGAACGCCGTCCGCGACTGCACCGCGACTTATGTGCAGGAGCACCGGCCGAGCGGTACCGTGATCACGCCGCGCATGAACTGCTTCTGGCGGCCGGGCTAGTTGCGCGTATGTCGGCGCGTCGCGCCGATCATCGCAACAGCCGCGATCACTCCCATCGATCCATAGACCGCGACCGCCATCAGCAATTGCGTGAGATGGCTTACAGTGCCCATGGCGCCGCCCGGTCCTTGCGAGGCGAGCGCGACATCGATTGAAATGATGGAACCGCCGAGCGCTGCTGCGCCGAGTGCCAACCATTTGCGCGGGCCTTGTTGTGCCATTGGCGATGTCCTGCGAGAGGCACCTCACAACATGCGACCATAGTCTATGCCGGATTTACGCGTCGACACGAAAAATCCTGCGGCTGTGTCGGAACCTGAAGCGCGCTCGCAGCATTCATGATCGTGGCGCAGTTATTCACTTCCCATTCACGTCGTCCGCATTCTGCTTGCGATCTGCGTCGCGGCAACGGGGGTCGATTCGAAAGCTCAAGCGTTTTCCAGCGGAGCCTGTCCCGCACGTGATGCGGGATGGACGTCGGCTCGCGTGAAGAAAACGCGTCAAAGCAAGATCTGATCGTTCGTTGCAAGACGTGACTTAAAGGGATCAAGGAGACAATTCATGAAGGCGATGAAGGTTCTGGGACTGGCGGCCGTCGGTGCCGTGTTGGTGTTGGCGGCGCCGGCCGAGCGTGCAAGCGCGATGTCGCTCGCCACGCCGGGTACAGCCGCAACGGTTCAGGACAACGCGAACCAGACGACCACGCAGGTACGCTGGGGCGGGCGCGGCTGGCATCGTGGCTGGCATCGCGGACATCACCGCGGCTGGGGGCATCGTCGCCACTGGCGCCGTTGATCGCGCGGCGTATCAGCGCAGATGAGACACAGGCCCGTGAGCAGCGGGCCTGTTGTCGTTCTCAGCCATCAAACCGGCAGATTCGCCCACGCGAGATGATATCAATCGCAATCTGCAGGAGTTGATCATGATGAGATGGATCGGTGTTGCGGCTGTCGCTTGTGCATTCGCGTTGACAGCGCCGGCATCGGCAACCGCCGCGGCATCAGCCAAGCCGCAGGCCGCGGCACCGCAGCGGCAAGCAGGCAAGGCGACTGATATCAGCGCGCAGCGCCATCATCACCATTACCATCGTCGCCACTATCACCACGGCTACCGTCCTTATTACCGGCCGTACTATCGGCCCTATTCCTATTATCGGCCGTACGGCTCCTATTATTACGGGCGGCCCTATTACTATCGGCCGTACCCATATGCCGCGCCGGCGCCATTCACCTTCGGCTTCGGGTTCGGCCCGTTCTGG
>NZ_JAQOSR010000289.1:0-5779 GCF_046718885.1 Bradyrhizobium sp. UFLA01-814
CGTCGACCAGCAGCGCCTGCCCGGCCTCGACGATCGGCAGGCAATTGTCGCGGAACACCGTGCCGGGCGGATTGGCGCCTTTGGCGTTCTCGGCCTCCCAGCCCGCATACTCGCCCTTGTGGAAGACGTATTTCGCGTTCGGGAAGGTCGGCACCCAGCGCCCGTCGCGCAGCGTGGTGTTCCAGCCGGTGTGGTCGATATGCAGATGGGTGCAGAACACATAATCGATCTGCTCATAGGAGATGCCGAGCGCAAACAGCTCGTTGCGCCAGCGTTCCTTGCCCGGGAAGTCGAACGGTGGCGGGTGTCCCTTGTCCTCGCCGGTGCAGGTATCGATCAGGATGGTGTAGCGCGGAGTCCGCACCACGAAGGTCTGATAGGTGATCACCATCATGCCGCGCGCGGCGTCGAAGACCTCCGGCTCCATCGTCTTCAGGTGATGCTTGAACACATCGTCGTTGTAGGTCGGGAAGAAATCCTGCGGCCGCCGCCACGGCCCTTCGCGCTCGATCACCGCGTCGATCGTTATGTCGCCGATCCTGATCTGCTTCATGACTGTTTCGCTCCCGGTTTTTGCGAAGCGTAGCGGGCGGCACCTCGCCTCACAAGCCGAGCGCCGTGCAGCACGCCATGCGGCTTTGCATTGCTGGCGGGACACAGCCATGCCGCAATTCATCCGAAATCCTGCTCATGCTGCGGGAATGACCCATCGCGCGATTCCGATCGTCCTCCTGATGCTCACGACATTGCCGACAGCGGCGGCGGCCGCGCCCGACACCGTTTTCTTTCCGAGCGCCGACGGCAAGACCGAGATCGTCGGCTACCTGTTCAGGCCGCAAACGCCGGGCCCGCACCCCGCCATCGTGCTGCTGCACGGCCGCGGCGGGCCCTATTCGATCAACGTCAACAAGGACTGCACGCTGGTGTCGCGGACCAATCCGTCGGCGGCCTGCAATGCCGGCAGCCTGTCCAAGCGCCACGCGATGTGGGGACAATATTGGGCCGACCACGGCTATGTCGCGCTGCTGCCGGACAGTTTTGGCCCGCGCGGCAAGGCGCACGGCTTCGGCCGCTTCACGCATGACGATCCTGATCGCACCGACGTCAATGAAAAGACCGTGCGGCCGCTCGATGCCGCGGGCGCGCTGAGCTGGCTGCGCAGCCAGAAGGATGTGCAGGGAAACCGCATCTTCCTGCAGGGATGGTCGAACGGCGGCAGCACGGCGCTGAACGTCATGCAGCGGCAAGGCGCGGTGACGTCGGGCTATCGCGCCGCGCTCGTGTTCTATCCGGGCTGCGGGCCGGCGGCGCTGCTGGCGCAGACGCTCAGGTCGGCAGCACCGATCACGATGCTGCTCGGCACGGACGATGAGGAAGTATCGCCCGACCGCTGCCGGGACGTCGCCGGCCGCTCCGTTGCGGCCGGCAGCAAGATCGACATCGTGGTTTATCCGGGTGCCACCCACGATTTCGATGATCCCGGCCGCGGCCGTCAGTCGAATCCCGCCAACAGCGCGGCGCTCCAGGACGCGATGGTACGGGCGATTACCGCAATCGACGGCTTGAAGGATTAGGCCGCCGCAAATCGACCCAAAACGCGCCCTAGGCGGAGCGTCGATCCAGCAAGGAACCGAGTCGCTTGGGCAGGAAATTGCAATACGCGGCAGCGGCGATCGTTGCCGTCGTCGCCGGTGTCTATCTCAACAACTCCAGCCTTCTCGCAACGCATGCCGGCGGCAAGCCGGTGCTGCTCGCCCATCGCGGCATGGCGCAGCGTTTCGACGAGCACGACCTCAGGAACGACACCTGCACCGCGGCGCGCATGCTGCCGCCGACCCATGACTATCTCGAGAACACGATCCGCTCGATGCGGGCGAGCTTCGAGCGCGGCGCCGATATCGTCGAGCTCGACGTCCATCCGACCACCGATGGCGAATTCGCGGTGTTTCACGACTGGACGGTCGATTGCCGCACCGACGGCCAGGGCATCACCCGCGAGCAGCCGATGGCGCGGCTGAAGATGCTCGATATCGGCTATGGCTACACCGCCGATGGCGGTAAGACCTTCCCGTTCCGCGGCAAGGGCATCGGCCTGATGCCGTCGCTGGACGAGGTGCTGAAGACCTTTCCGGATCGCCGGCTCCTGATCAACGTCAAGAGCCGCGATCCCGCCGAGGGCGAGAAGCTCGCAACGGTCTTGAACCGGCTCCCCGCCGAGCGGCGCAGGCTGATCATGGTCTATGGCGGCGACGAGCCGATCGAGACGATCCGGCCGCTTTCGCCGGAGACCCGGACCATTTCGCGCGCGGCGCTCAAGAGTTGCCTCGTCCGCTATATCGGCTATGGCTGGACCGGCATCGTGCCTGATGCCTGCCGCAACGCCATCGTGCTGGTACCGATCAACTACGCGCCCTGGCTATGGGGGTGGCCGGACCGCTTCCTCAACCGCATGGCCGCTGCCAACAGCGGGGTCTTCGTGCTCGGGCCTTATCAGGGCGGCGAATTCTCGACCGGGGTCGACGATGCCGATCTGTTCCGGCGCCTGCCCGAAAGCTATTCCGGCGGCATCTGGACCAACGAGATCGAGACCATCGCCCGCCTCACCGGGCGTTAGATCCGGCCTCCTCCTGTCATCTCTCCGTCATAGAAATTGTGCGACTGAAGCGGCTCGTCGCATCGAGGACAACGCTATGAACGCACCGAGCCTGACCCGCCCCAAGATTGCCGAAACCGTCATCGAGCCGACGGTCAAGCTGCGCGAGGTCAAGGTCGGACGTTGCTGCGAAGTGCTCGGCGACACCGCGATCGAATACACCGAGCTTGGCGATTACTCCTATCTCGGCAGCGGCTGCATGGTCGCCGACGCCGTGATCGGCCGCTTCTGCGCGATCGCGGCGCAGGTTCGGATCGGTGCGCCCAATCATCCGCTCGAGCGCCCCTCCCAGCATCGCTTCACCTACTGCCCCGAATACTACACGGCCTCCGCCGAACGCGACCATGACTTCTTCCGCAACCGACGCGCGGATCGCGTCGTGATCGGAAACGACGTCTGGATCGGCCACGGCGTGATCGTGCTGCCCGGCGTCACCGTCGGAGACGGCGCGGTGCTGGCGGCCGGCGCGGTGGTCTCGCGCGATGTCGCGCCCTACACCATCGTCGGCGGCGTGCCGGCCCGGCCGATCAAGGAGCGGTTCAACCGCAAGATCGCCGCCGAGCTGTCGCAGATCGCCTGGTGGAACTGGCCGGCTGAGACCATCTGGGAGCGCCTGCCGGAATTCCAGTCAGGCGATGTCGAGGCGTTTTGCGCGCGGTGGAGAGCTTGAGCACGAGGACCGACCCGGATTTCGCTTCGCTCCATCCGGGCTACGGGACGAGCCGTTTGACTTCGTAGCCCGGATGAAGCGAAGCGAAATCCGGGGTAATCTATCCACATGGTGAACTATCGACGTAACTTCATACCCGGCGGCACGTTCTTCTTTACGGTCACGCTCGAAGACCGCACGTCGTCGCTTCTCGTCGAGCATGTCGGGCTGTTGCGCGATGCCTTTCGCGCAACGCGCGCCAAGAAGCCGTTCACGCTGGATGCCATCGTGATCCTGCCAGATCACCTGCATACGGTCATGACGCTACCACCCGGCGACAGCGACTTCCCGGATCGCTGGCGGCAGATCAAGGGTCACTTCACACGCGCCGTCGTTGCCGCCGGCCTGCCGCTCTCCGCAAACCACCGCGGCGAGTACCCGCTTTGGCAGAGACGGTTTTGGGAACACACCATCCGTAATGAGCGCGATCTCGAACGTTGCGTCGACTACGTCCACTACAATCCGACCAAACACCGCCTTGTTTCCTCGCCTGTCGACTGGCAACACACGTCTCTTCACCGATACGTCCGGGGTGGGATATTGCCGGCAGATTGGGGCGGTAGCGGAGCTATGAACAACGACGACTTCGGCGAGCGGAAGGACTGACCCGGATTTCGCTTCGCTACATCCGGGCTACGAAGTGGGCAGGGGTCATCGCGAAACGCTAGCTCCGCAGTCCCGGCGCTTCCTGGCCGGTGCGCGCGACATATTCGGTGTAGCCGCCGCCATACTGGTGGATGCCATCAGGCGTCAGCTCCAACACGCGGTTGGAGAGCGCGGCGAGGAAATGCCGGTCGTGCGAGACGAACAGCATCGTGCCCTCGAACTCGGCGAGTGCGTTGATCAGCATTTCCTTGGTGGCGAGATCGAGGTGGTTGGTCGGCTCGTCGAGCACCAGGAAGTTCGGCGGATCGAACAGCATCTTGGCCATGACGAGCCGCGCCTTCTCGCCGCCCGACAGCACCCGGCATTTCTTCTCGACGTCGTCACCGGAGAAGCCGAAGCAGCCGGCGAGCGCGCGAAGACTGCCCTGGCCGGCCTGCGGAAACGCATCCTCCAGCGACTGGAACACGGTGCGCTCGCCGTCGAGCAGGTCCATCGCATGCTGGGCGAAATAGCCCATCTTGACGCTGCCGCCGACCGCGACCGCGCCGTCGTCGGGCTCGGTTGAACCGGCGACCAGCTTCAGCAGCGTCGACTTGCCGGCACCGTTGATGCCCATCACGCACCAGCGCTCCTTGCGACGGATCATGAAGTCGAGGCCGTCATAGATGCGCTTGCTGCCATAGGCCTTGTGGACCTTCTTCAGGTTGACAACGTCCTCGCCGGAGCGCGGCGCCGGCTGGAATTCGAACGCCACGGTCTGCCGCCGCCGCGGCGGCTCGACCCGCTCGATCTTGTCGAGCTTCTTGACCCGGCTCTGCACCTGGGCGGCGTGCGAGGCGCGCGCCTTGAAGCGCTCGATGAACTTGATTTCCTTGGCGAGCATCGCCTGCTGCCGCTCGAACTGCGCCTGCTGCTGCTTATCCGAGAGTGCGCGCTGCTGTTCGTAGAACTCGTAATTGCCGGAATAGGTGGTGAGCTGGCCGGCGTCGATCTCGACCACCTTGTTGATGATCCGGTTGATGAACTCGCGGTCATGCGAGGTCATCAGCAGCGCGCCCTCATAGCCCTTCAGGAACTGCTCGAGCCAGATCAGGCTTTCGAGATCGAGATGGTTGCTCGGCTCGTCGAGCAGCATGACGTCCGGACGCATCAAGAGGATGCGCGCCAGCGCCACCCGCATCTTCCAGCCGCCGGAGAGTTTGCCAACGTCGCCGTCCATCATCTCCTGGCTGAAGCCGAGACCCGCCAGCGCTTCGCGCGCGCGACCGTCGAGCGCGTAGCCGTCGAGTTCCTCGAATTGATGCTGCACCTCGCCATAGCGCGCGATGATGTCGTCCATCTCGTCGGCCTTGTCGGGGTCGGCCATCGCGGCCTCGAGTTCCCTGAGCTCGGCCGCGACCACGCTGACGGGCCCTGCCCCATCCATGACCTCTGCGACCGCGCTGCGGCCGGACATCTCGCCGACATCCTGGCCGAAATAGCCGATCGAAATGCCGCGATCGAGCGAGACCTGGCCCTCGTCCGGGATTTCCCGGCCCGAAATCATCCGGAACAGCATGGTCTTGCCGGCGCCGTTCGGCCCGACGAGGCCGATCTTCTCGCCCTTCTGGAGCGCGGCGGAGGCCTCGATGAAGAGAATCTGGTGGCCGACTTGCTTGGAGACGTTATCGAGGCGGATCATGCTCTAATACTGGGAACTGAGGGTTTGCGGCCTCTTATTCGATCTGGGACACGGGTGGAAGCCCATTCCGCAGGTTCGTGCCGCGTTTCGTGCATGCCACGATCGTTGCCGATCGAATATGACATGAAGC
>NZ_JAQOSR010000028.1:0-60956 GCF_046718885.1 Bradyrhizobium sp. UFLA01-814
ATCCTAAGTCTCGTGGGCTCGGAGATGTGTATAAGAGACAGGGCCAGGACCACCTTGTCCGCCGGATTGACCACTTACATCTATCAAGAGAGGGCTCGACATCTTCCCAACGACAAAGGTCAGCACCGGAGCGTCGCCGCCCCTCGCTCCCGGATGACCTGGATCGCCGGTGGGACCACCTAGTCCCCCTGTATCATCGGGGCGTCCTCCAGGAGCGCCCGCCGCGTTGCCCCGGTCCGGAGGGACGCCCAACTGTGGTTCCTCCCACGTAATAAGGCCAGGCGCTTCTTGCGACAACGAAGTCACCTCTTTCAATAACATAAACAGTTGACCGCGTTGCGAGAGGGCGCGCTGCGTAAATATCAGTTTAGAATTCGGTTCAAACTCCACTTTCTCGGCTGAAAGGAAAAAACCATCCCATCTCCTCTCTCCCGAGATCCTCAATACTCCAGTGGGAACGGGCAACCTAAGCTCAGTTACGTTGTAGATTACGGTATTGAGAGTTGGAGCATCCAGATTTCTTGGCTGCTGTGCGTAAGCAGACAAGGTCATTGCGAAGCTGGCCGCCAAGCTCGTAGCGTATATCTTCAGTGACGCGTGCATGGTGCTTTTCCTCCAGACCGATTTAGCCGACAGCCCAGCAACGAGTTTCCCAGGACTATCGATTGCCTATCGCTAAGTGCTTCGGCAGGGTGCTAGTGCGTCAAAACATCAAGCATCTCAGTCTCACCTAAGACACAAGGCTACCTAAGGACGTCGCCTGGGTCGCAGCGTCGCCAATCTCCATGCTCGTTTTGGGTATCAAGACCAACCGCGTCGGCCCTTGCAGCGATCGTGTCCTTCGCGCAATCGGAAAAGTGAGATGTGAAGTCACCAACCATTGAAGAAGGATTGGTAATAATTTTCACTAATCCAATCTTTCCAGCAGATACGCTGCCGCAAGATTTTACTATATTGAGGGCTTCAGTTTCAAATCTGACATTCTTCAGATCAATCTTGCTGTACGCAACGATCCGAGCGTCTCTGCAGTAGAGTTGAAAATTTTCAATTTTGGTTTGCGTGGGTAATGCGTGGGTAATGTTGTCCAACCGATTTCGAAAGAAGCTTTTGTTTGCGCTTTTTCCCCAACGGGCATTTGGAGCGGCCCGGCCACCATCCAGAACACGATCGTCACGCCGCGGAGTCCGTGCATTGTGGAGTCCGTGCATTGTCTTCTGTCCCTACTCGGAAACATGCGCAGGCTTCAAAGCGCGCGCCTGAACCCGTTCAGACGAAAACGCCGAATATTCATTGCTCACTGAGAGTGCGACCACCAGATCAGCAGATGCATCTGATGGCGCGCTCACCGTACGGCGCTAACGTGGTCCCGATCCAACAAACTGGGTGTTATCTTGTCGATCTTTGATAGCCGCATGCTGTGGTGCCACTTGCACCCGAGGACCAACAATTCGGGCCAGTATACTGGCTGGCGCCTCGCTGCTGCGTATTCTGCCGATCACGTTCAGCTTGTTGCCGTCTAGACACTTCGTCGGCATTCCTCATATTTTGACAGAACTGCGAATTGCTGGTTCGGCAATCCTCGGCACGTACAGTGGACGTGGTCGCAATGAGGACTGTGATAACCATCGGTATTGTGGAGCAGATTATATAACGGATCGTACGCATCGAAGTTCTCCCTCTCAGCGTTCGGAATCATCCATCGATGACGATCTCCGATCAGGATCGACAACAACATAGAGCAGCATGGCTGCGGTGCACGTTTCTTGCGTTGTAAGCGAATGAGTGAAGAAAAAATGCGTGAGTGGGTTAACCTGTGGCGCAAAACATCGACGTCACGGTTCTGGACATCCGCATCGAAAATCTCTTGACCGTCCAACAGAATACATCGATAAGTCGCTTCACTACTGTAGGTTAAGTTGTCAATTTTCGACGCGCTGCCCGATAGCGTATGCCTCGTCAATTCGTTGCGGGCCGTCTGTAATCTCCGGCGTCATGCTTTCGGTTGGAGCTGGTACGCATTCCTGGAATCCAAGCCTATTTGACTCGCTCAGGACTATGTCCGCAGATCATATGGGGGACATGACGCGATGACTGTGCGCGAGCAACTCTTTACTTTTTTGCGCAACCTCCGGTGGATCGTTGTTCTCTCGGTGGCCCTCTCAATATTGCTATACCTGCCAGATCAGATTCAGGAGCTGTACCGGATCGCCGCTGACGATATTGGGTGGGTAACCGTCAGGGAGTTTATCGCCCTTGGCGTGATCGCGCTAACAATCTGGGCGGCCGCTTTTCAGCTTACCACTGCAACCCTGCCTCATATCCCGCACGCTACCGGACGGCTGGCCCTCTATATAAAACTTGCGCCCGTGGTGCTCGGAGCGCTGCCGATAGTCGCCGCGGCGGCAGGTCAACTCGCCTCGCGGCCGGCTGAAAAGATCAGTGGGGGCGATGAAGTCGGAAGTATCTCCCGCATTCAGGACCAGGCGCTCGCCTTCGAGCGAAACATGCTGCTCATCCTCGCGTTCGCCATGTTGATCCTGCTCGTCTGTTTCGTCACATTCACTTGGCGGATGGGATCAAGAGACCGCTCTACCGAGCTCGCGAGCCGGGCGAACAACGCCTATTTCATCCGCTACAGATTTCTCGCGCTCACGATCGGGCTCATCGCCCTTTTGACAGCGGCGTTCGTTTTGGTTCCCGATAGACTTGCACAATTCGTCGGATCGTTCGGCGTGATGGCTCTCTTTACGATCTGCGTGGTTGGTCTCACCATCCACTTTGCACTCCTGACGATCAGGTTGAATTTTCCATTTATACCGCTCGTCTTTGGGGGCTTGTTCCTGGTTGCCTCCTTGTTTGGAAGCGACGACCATGGGCTGCGCACCGTGGCCGGAGCAGCTGGCCAACCGGAACAGAAGCGCATTTCTGCAGTCGAAGCATTTCGTGAGTGGCTTCTGCAAAAACCGCGGGTGGCCGAGGCCAAGAGGCTCGGAGAGTATCCCGTATTCATTGTGGCCGCCCAGGGCGGAGGCATCTACGCAGCCAACAATGCGGCGCGGTTTCTAGCCAGGATGCAGGATCTCTGTCCGGCATTTCGTCAGCATCTGTTTGCGATAAGCGGCGTCTCCGGGGGAAGCGTTGGTTCGGCAATCTTCGCGGCCGCGCTTCATGCTGACAATGCGCCACTTGATGCGATCGCTCCCGACGCAAAGACATGCCCGAAAATCGCAGACTTTCTGGCCGGCGTCGGCCGGGCCGAGGATATCGACGCTTCTGGACCGGTGGAACAACAAGTTGCAAGCGCCTTGGAGACGGATTTTCTCTCGCCGTTGGTTGCCGGTTTTCTGTTTACCGATTTCACCCAGTTGTTTTCTCCGCTCGCTATTCCAAGTTTCGATCGCGCGCGTTTTCTGGAATACACGCTGGAAAATGCGGCAGACAGAATGCTCAAGACCCACAAGGGCACCGGCGATCAATCCAATCTGCTCAAGGCCGACTTTCAGTCACACTGGACACCTTCCAACAATATGCCAGCGCTGTTGTTGAATACGACAGATGCCGGGAGCGGCAAACGCGTTGTCATCTCTCCCTTCGATATCGATCCGCTACACTCGAAAGACAAAGACCTGTGTATTCTCGCGACACTTGATCGCGCCGGCATGGGAAGCAGTCAAACCGTCACGAGCCGCTCACTGCGTATTCCGCTGAGCACAGCGGCATTTGCGAGCGCGCGGTTCCCGTGGGTGACGCCGGCAGCGACGATCTCCTTGAAGAATGATTGCATTACCGCCAATCCGCAGGCGCGCTTGGTGGACGGCGGATATGTCGAGAATTCCGGAATCGAGACCGCCCTCGATTTGATTGAGCGACTCAATAGCATCAGGGGCACCTCCGACGCGCCAAAATTCCGGATCTATCTGTTGTCGCTGGTCAGCGGTCAGTTCGGAGATCACGGTTCCTTCATGTTCGGTGAACTCATGGAGCCGGTGCGCGCGCTCTTGAGCACGCGAAGCTCTCGGACCTACGTTGCGCTCAATCACGCGACCACTATCGATCGCCGGGGGGAGAACGATGTAACTCCCAGCGTGCAACGGTTCCCAACATTCGGCCGAACGGACATTACCGGCTTGTTTTACAGCCTGCCGCTTGGCTGGACGCTATCTTCGAAAACCGAAGATATCATCTCGTTGAGCAGCGGTCGCTTTTGGGATTGTGTGCCCAAGGATGATTTCGATCAATCGCGCGAGAAGCAGAGCAACGCTGATTGCTTGCAAGTCAAGTTATTTCATCTTTTGAACGGATCTGTCGCGTCCGCCTTTGAAACGCTCAAGGATGCCAAGCTTGCCCAGGCCGCTTACGCCGACGAGTTGGACAAGGAATATCGGCCAACTCCAAAGATCAAACCGCAGCCGTTACTTGCTTGTTATGAGAGCAAGTGGTTGCAGGAGCATGGCTATCAGAAATACCAGGATATGGTGGCTGCGTACCAGCACAAGCTGGCGGAATCGATCAAGGACCATTCGTCGGCTCCGCCACCCATACCGCCATATCGAAAGAGCTATATGGCCTATTTTCAGGCTGAGCGGGTCAAGGCCTTGTTGCAGGAATGGGACCGCGTCGAGGAGACCGATCCGCGCATCCTGGCCTACATCCTGGGGTCAATCTCCTATGACAGCGCCGATTTTACCCGAAGCAGCGAAGATTTCTCTTACAGCGCGGTCTCGCAACTGCCGAGCAAATGGCGCGATCGGATCGCCAAGAACAATGCCGACCTGGCGGCCGCGACCAAACCGCCCGTCGGCATGGACGCATTGCTTAACCATCCCAAGGAACTGGCAAACTTTGTTCTCGGCTACGAGGGCAACGCATTCGGCAACCAGCCCGGAACGGATGATGGTTGGCAATTTCGTCCGCGAGGAATGTATCAACTGGTCGGACGGGAGCAATATCAGGAAGCGCAGAACCACATGCAGCAGGTCGGAGACCTGGCGGGGCTTGATCTTCTCACGCTTCCCGACGCACTGCGGGATGCGAAGATTTCAGCCAAGGTTGCGTTCGCTCACTTCCGGCTGCATCCCTATCAGAACCGAACGCTGTTTGAGCTGCTCAAGGATCCGTCGAAGGACTGGATCGCTGTGCGGGCGTTACAAACGGACATGGAGCATGCCCCGGCTGATAGGGAGCATGTCAACGCCAGAAGCCAGATGTTCCTTGGCTGCATTGAAGAGGCGTTGCATCCCACTCAACTCAAAACGCTGCAGAGCAAATTTTACGGTAGTGAGTAAGAAGTCTGATCCGCCGGTGCGCTCCGTGATGCGTAAGAGCCGGACGCTGAAGGCGGCGCTCTCTACACCTGATACATTCGAGCCGTGAGACGTACAGGAGAATTGCCAACGATGGCAAAAGGTAATATTCGCCAGTCGAAGCTTCGTCGGTTTTTTGCAAAACTCTTCGCAGCGGGCCTGATGTTCGCCGTTGCTTCGGGAGTGGGAACGGCCCCAGCCGAGACGCTATCAAAGCCGCTGTCAGCCAACGACGTGTCCATCCTGTTTCCTGCACCCAGATCGCCGGGTGACCTCGTCAATCTGATCGCGGTGGCCGATCTCGCTGGCCCCACGCGGGCTCCGCAGCGGCTGTTGTCCGATGGGGATTTCGCACGTTTTATCGCAAACGCCGAAAATCCTGAACGTCCAGGCGTGCCGGACTCCGGCGCGCGCCACATTGAGCTGCCTGATCTTGTGAAAAAGATCGATGCCTGGTTTGTTGCCGGCATCCGGATCGACCCGGGAGCACCGGGATTATCTGCTGATGTCATCGCCCAGTTTGGTCGGCAGCCGCAAATCCGCCTGATCATCCAGCCGGTAACCAATGGACCCGAAGGACTCAAGGTCCATGACACTGCCGGTCACCTTATCTTCAGCTTCAACCTCGAACCCGATCCACCTCTTGATGGTTGTGCGCCATTTCCGCGGTTCAAACCTGACGACGAAGCCTTCAAGGCGATCGTTCGCGACGTTGCATCTCTGCGTGATCAACTTGCGGCGGCAAAGTTCGGCAATGTCAAAGTCTCGACTGCCGGTGACATGAACGTGCATCCGGGCCTTGTAGGTGCATCTGCCAAGCCGTTTCGTGATGCGCTCAAAGCCTTGCTCGAAAAGCATCTCTCGCCGCAGCGCCTCAACACCATGGCTGTCATGGGCATTTCACCGCCTGAACCCTGGGTTTTCGTCTCGATGCTGAGGGTCCCGCAAGCCGGGCTGATACCGGTGCCTGGTCCGACGCTCGATGGTCAGCATGCCGCACAGATGTTCAGCATCGTCGGCGGAACGCACGTCGTCCCGCGGCCTGCCACGAACAACCAAAATCCGGTGACGTGTCGTCACGCGACGCTGCAGAATCCTCCGTTGCCTAATGCCAATCGTAAGGGCGTTTCGACAGCCGATTTTATCGATGCCAGTGTCCCGAATAGCCGCGTGCGCGAGATCGTCAATATCATTGCCGATCCCAAGAAGAGTCATTTCTTCAATACGGACTGCGTGAGCTGTCACACCGAGACGGCGCAGCCGCTTGTCAGGAAAGTGCAAAGCTTCGCAGTGCCCGGCGTGAACCGGGCTGTTTTGCCCAAGGAAGACTGGAATGTTCGCAATTTCGGTTGGTTTCCATCGTTCTTGCACGGTGGCCCGGCGGCCGCGACCATCACGCGCCGCGCGGCAGCCGAGACAGCTGACGTGGTGGCCTTCATCAATAGCCAGTTGCTGAACAAGTAATGAGCGCCATTGTCAGCCGGCGCGCTCGCGCCGCCGAAAGCGCTATCTTGATGGATTGAGGAGTTTGCCATGGGAGGTCGTCCGTTCTCTTCTTGGGTGCGCGGCGGGGTGAGGCGGTGGCCTCATATTACCAGTCTCTTCTTTGCGATTGTGTTCGCTGCGGTGGCGTCGATCGGCATGGCCTATTTCATGCCGGAGAAGCTTCGCGATGTGGCGCTTAAGATCAAAAATGAAGCAAATCTCGTTGCCCAATTGCTGCCTGCTACACTGCCCGCGCCGTCGAAGATCGAAAGCGCATACTGGCTGCCGCAGAACTGGCAGTCGCGGCAGCGTTACTGGTTTCACCATACATCGCAGGGCACGGCGACCATTCCCGTCCCATACCGATGGTTCCTGGCTCTGGAACGTCCTGAGTTGTCCATCCATTACACGAGCTTGACGGACGACGATTATCTGCGACGGCTTGGTTTTATCCCAAGTCCGAGCTCAAAGGACTTTGCCGGTAACGCACCCTCATACGGCTACCACGAGGATACCTCGAACGACGTGACCTCGACCTGGACACCAGGCACGCCCGACAATCCAAATGGTTTGCCTGTGGGCTTCGCAATCCTGAAGGGGGGCGTCGACCCGACGACGGGGGCTCTCTACGAAGATCAGATCGGACTAACCTGCGCCGCCTGTCATACCGGTCATCTTGAGTACAAGAATGTCAGTATTCGCTATGATGGCGGGCCAGCAATGGTCAATCTCGGCGAAGTTGAACGGGTCATTGGGCTGTCAATAGGCTATACGCTGATCCTGCCGTGGCGGTTCGAACGCTTCGCCAGCCGGCTGGAAAACATAGAAGGCCGCAGTATCGATCGCAAAAGGCTTCGGAGTGATCTGGAGCTCGCCCTTCAAAAGATCAAGAAACAAAAGGCCCTGAGCGACAGTCTTTTGACCGGGCAGGGCGTCGCAAATCTCGACGAGGGGTTCGGCCGGCTCGACGCGTTGAACCGGATCGGCAACCAGGTTTTCTATGCCAATTTTCTCGACCCGGCGACCGGAAAACTGAGCGATCCCCTTCTCAAGGGCAACTTCGCCCGCAACGACGCGCCTGTGAGTTTTCCGCCGATCTGGGACACGCCGTACTTCCTTTGGGCGCAGTATGACGCCTCTGTTCTCAATGAGCTCGTTCGCAATTCCGGCGAGGCGCTGGGCGTCAGCGCGAAAATCAATATGCGCGCACCCGCGCCGGGACGGCCGCTTTTTCAATCATCCATCCATCTATCTGATATCGCGCATTTCGAGGAGCTTTTGCGTGGCACCGATCCATTTTCGTCGGTCGACGCAAGCAGCAGAAAATTCAGCGGGCTTGTCGCGCCGCGATGGAAGGACGCGCAGGAGAAATTCCGAGGGGACCCGGCCTGGGCCATTGACGAAAAATTCGTTGAGAAAGGTCGCGATCTTTATCGCTCGCATTGCTTTGAATGCCACCGGGGACCGGTCAATGATCCCGCATTCGATGCAAAATGGCCGGACGATTCGTTCTGGAAGCCGGAGAACCCGGATCGCTCTGCCAAGGGCGAGAAGAATTGGGTAGAGATCGGGGGACGCCACTATTTCAACGTCGTTCAGTTGCCGGTGGATGCAATCGGCACTGATCGTCAACAATCCAACGTCCTGACGACGCGGCGCGTTCACTTGCCCGCCTCGCTCGGCCTCAGTCCGGTCGACGACCTGAACAAGGCGTGGGGTTGCGGGCTTCCCGCCGATCGGGCGGCAGATCCCTTATTTGTGCTCGCGCTGATGGACGTAGTGGGCAAGACGATCGATCAATGGAATGTTGCGAACGACTCGTCCGAAAAGGCCAAGCAGCAGATGTGGGGGCCGAGGAAAAACTGCCAGAACCCACGTGTCTATGTTGGCGCGCGGGCAAGCCGTAACGGTAAGGACGAAGAGGTCCTTGCTCTTGAACCTCATTACCGGGCGCGTCCGCTGGACGGTGTTTGGGCAACGGCTCCGTACCTGCACAACGGCTCCGTGCCGACGCTGAAGGACATGCTATTGCCGCAGAGCCAGCGGCCGAGCTCTTTTTGCGTTGGCAGCCGTAAATTCGATCCAGTCAATGTTGGGCTTGTTACGAAAACGCGAGCGGGCGACACCTGTGCGGCCGGCCTGACGGATTTTAACGTATCGCTGCTTGGGAACAGCAATCGCGGGCATTCATTCGAGGGCAAGGAAACCGATATAACGAAGCTGCCGTCCGGGGTCATCGGACCAGAATTGACCGACATCGAACGGCGAGCACTTCTCGAGTATCTGAAGACGCTGTAAGGAGAGCGTAGTCTGGAAGCCCAACGCTCGTCACGCGACTGCAGGAGCAAACCGGCAGGAAATAGACAGTCGACGTAGACTCTCGCATGGATTGAGGAAATGTCACTCAGTCCCCTGGAAGGAAGTTGCCGGACTTCGTCCTGCGGATCGGATGACGGCGCCGGCCGTCGGTCCAATTGCCAGTCATTCCGAGCGACACCTCGCTTCCCTCATCGGGTCAATCAGGCGAGGCTGCAGCCTTGGCCGCCTGGAGTAGAGCGCTATAGCCTTTTCCGTTCCGATTGAATCGGAACGGGGGCTCTAGATTGCTGTTTTGACGCGTTTGTTCTTCACACGAACCGGTATCCACTTCGCTCGAAAACGCTCTGACGTTCTTGATCCTGCTAACCCCGGAGGTGCTCCCGCGACTGAGCTGGGCAGCATCGCGTGCGACGTCGAACTCGCAGATCCTTTGATCCTGCGTGCCGCGCGATCGCTGAGGGTGCATGCAGGTTACGCAAACATCTCCTCGGAACGTGATCTGGGTGTGCACCCGATGATTTGACAGTCGACTATCGGCTGCAAATGATGGCTGAAGTGGTATCGCCTCTGCGCGGTAACAAAGAGCAATCGTCTCCTCCAAGGGTGGACAGGATCCTTATGCTCTCACAAGGTTCTACAGAGTTCGCTTCAACATGGTCCAGGAAAGCACACCAAAGCAACCTATCGGCCTTCATGAAAAGCAAGGGAGGCCGCACGTGGCGGCTCTTTTGCCGGAGGTGTGGCTGCTTGCGCATTCTCCCGTCGAGGGGGACGTATTCGAGGCGGCTCGAACCACAACCGTCAAGAATTCTCTCACAGATCAGCGGTGAGTCAAATGCATCTGTTTGGATTCGAACAACCTGATTAACGCAGCGTTCACGTCAGAGCGCGGGCCGCAAACCGCTCGGCGCTCCTGGTGAGAGCAGAAAATGTTCCGGGGACGGCCTTGATCGCCTCTTTGAGAGCTTCGTTGATCGCAGTAATCAGTTCGAGATCGTGGGCCTCGGATAGGCTATGAGCGTTACGGCGGCAGACGTTCGCAATGGCGTGCCTTATGTCTTGCAGGCTGGAAAGCAATTCATCTCGTTTCCGCGCTGCTTCAGTATCGGTTCCCTTTACGTTGTTCCATTCTCGATATGTGAGCTCGTAATCCCGCAATACTTTGTGCACGGCTCTTCCCCAAAAGGAGCCCTTTGGTTCGGCCGAAGCCGCACTGACAAGCGCACTGAGCAGCTCTCTAATCTTGCTGCAGACGTCTTCATCAATGCCTGATTTTTCGAGCCTCTTTAGATCCAGCTGAAGGTTGACCAAGATATCCGAACGGAAGAAGTTGATCGCGTATCCTGTGGTGCCACGATGGAGCCCGGTTTTCGGAGAGCTTACGCGACGTGATTTCAATTCCTTTGCCACAGTGACCTCCAGACGATTAAGACACGAATTTTCCTCGCTCGGGCACTTACCCGGCGTGCGGGTAGACGTCGAGCATCGCAATGCAAGCGAGTATCGGATTAACGCCACATCGATGGAAATCGCGAATTAGTCAGCTCAGAAAAATTGTAAATGTTGTGGCGCTGGGACGACACTAATGTCCGTTTTGTACGAGATGCCTGGCGCCAGCCTGCGAGCAGGGAAGGACGCTCACTCGCCAGTGGAGGCGTCGCCGGCGAGAGGAGCGCCATGCTTCGTTATCGCGCACCGAGCGCAGCGCAATGCGGAGAAAGAGGCGGCCCTGGTTATCGTGGCCCGAACGGTAAATGCGTCGGGTCGGCTGAGATGGGCCGCATATGCGGCACGCCGCCCGAAAATCGATGTAGACCCGAGGCCGTAGCTCCGAACGCATCTGCGGCAGCCGGTTATGGCGCCAAGATTGAAGAGCTGCGCCGGCCCCCAAAACAATAGAGCCTCTAGAGTTGCAGGCGCTGCTTTCATCACCGCAATGCGTCGCAGCAGCCCTCCCATCATATGTTCAAAACGGATTGGCGACTTGCAAAGTGTTCCACACCCGCATAATCAATTCCGAAATACTTTTGATACAATAGTCCGGCTTTCGCTCGAACTCTGGTTGCGATTGTATGGGACGTAGCACCTAAACGATTTTCCGAGTTGAACCGATGTCTTCAACGTTTGTCGTCCCACCACGAAAGGTCGAGTTTGCTCCCGAACCGTGTCTTCAAGCCATTCTTGCGTGGCTCGAAAAGAGCCGCGGACAAGTCGCACAAGAGGCCGAAGTAATCGACGTGGAAGGCGTACCTTGGCTTTCTCTGAAAAATGTTGCGAGCAAAGATGATCGGGATGACACCGACGCGGAGCGCCTGCTCTGTCCTCTCGCCAAGCGTCCGCCAAGCGCGCACAATCCGCGGCTGGCCGACGAGATTATGATAGTCGAAATCTACGATACCGATCCAACCCCTCGAACGTATTCCCAAGGCCCAGACGTCCGGGTAACGGAAACTCGGCGAGCATGGGCCAGCCTCGCAATCGTCCGAGGAAAAGATCGACTAGAGGCAAAGGAGTATGACGAAGTTATCTTGGACTGGGGCGTGACAGCACAGTGGCCATTCAAATGACAGGGAGGAAAAAGGACAGTCAGAGCGAGAGCGCGGTAGACCGACACATGGCGAAGGTCAGACGCCTCGTCGCTACGTTTCTCCCGCCGGCTTAGTCGCTCACAACGACGACACACGTGCTCTTGAAAAGGTTCTAGTTGTCAAGGAGCGCATGGCACTCGTCACCGACGTCCTTACGTGGATGCTGGAAAGGGATTGGTGCTGTCTAATGCTACCCCGTAAAGCCGCATCGAAGATTTCCTATCTCAAGGCATCGTCCAGTCTTTGCTTTGCGTCGGTGTGTTCTGGGAGTTTACGTGGTGCACCATGAGCCCAAGCGGCGGATCAATCGCAAGCAGGATTCAAGCGTTTCACAATCGCCCAGGCAGACGAAGGCGCCTTCGCTTCTGCGTCGGATACGAGCGTCTTCAGCAGGCCTGAAATCACCTGCAGGGCAGCCTGCTCACTTGGAAAATCCTTTAAGGGTCGGTAGCGGTAGAGCTCCCAACCGTCGCCCCTTAATTCCGCGTACGCGTAGAGTCTGATGGATCGCTTCTGCAGCTCGAGTTCCAGCGTGAATCCCACCTCGAGCACGACGTTGCTCCGGCCCTTTGCGCTGCCGGAATTTCTCAGCGTGCCGGTTGCGCAGAAGTAGATGTTTCCACCATTGACGTAAGCTTCGGTGCCCTCCGGTAACTCACCATCTGTCGCAACATCGCGGATGTCGCGTCGAAGTTTGTTAACGTCGAAAGAGTGATTGACGTAGAAACGCCTTTGGAAACGCGCCGGAATTAAACGGGGGTTTGAATCTCGGATCCTCTCGCCGATCACTTCCATGTTGGCCAAGAGTTTGTTCAACAACTGCGGTCCGGCTATCACTGATGCCGCACTTTGAAGTCGCCCCAAGCCAGTTTTGTGCCGTATTCCCAGCATTTGAACGAGAAGAAATTTTGCGGTTGAGCTGTCTTGTCCGTTCAGATTGATAGGTTGATATACGCCCACACCAATGTCCTCCAGATAGCGACAGACGAGGTTCGCCAGCGGTCCTCGATCGCCATTGTTCAGCGCTTTATAAATGTCGTCGTACCGCATGAGCGCCACCGGTCTTCCCTTCGAGCGCGCAGCGGTCAGCTTTTGAAGGTCAGCCGGTCTGGGACGAAAACGGTATACGTAAAGAAATCCGACTTCATTGTTCACGACTTTCAAGTAATCGTTCAGCTGAGCTCCGTTGGTTGGAGTTTTGTTGTCGTATTCCTTCACCTCAACAAGCAGCACGGGGCGCTTGCCCAGGCCAAACAAGAGATCAGCCCTTCGTCGGATCCCGCCCTGTCCGGGAAACGGTTGCTCGCATGCGGCGTTCAGCTCGCCTCTTCTGATTTGACCCGCAAATCGAGTCCAGAACTTCAAACCCTCAATATTATTGAGAATCGCGAGGAAAGATTCCGGCTCCGTACGGAAGAGCTCAAGCAGCACTATCGAAAAGTATCTGCCATCGTACTGCTGCTGGAAAAACTGCCGTATGGACTGAAAAAAGCTCGTCATATCTGCAGTTCAATCGTTAAAATAGATCTGAGCGCTCGCTGAGCAAACCGAAATGGTCGCCGCAGGAGCGCCAAGTAAGATCTGCGGCAAGGGACTGATCGCAAGATTTCGATGATCAGTAGCTTTTTGGGTTCTTGCGTCGCTAGTCGCTTCACTCCGGAGTTGAACTCATGGTATGCAGTCAATAATTGAGATCGCGGGATAGAAGCACCTTAAGATTGCTCTCGGCCAAACGCAAATTATTGATCAGAGATCTGTCTAGCGGGCTCAATAGATCGTCGGATCTAGCCATGATGGGCGCAGCGCGCCCTATGCAACGGGCGCTCGCATGAACACGTTAGCAGGACAATAGCTTGGATCTGACATAACCATATGACCTATCTGGACGATTCTCCTGATGAGTTGGCTGGCCGGCCACAGGTCCTTCCGTCGGCGTCGACCGCTGCCGACGCGATAGAAGCACTGACACGCTCGCAGCTGCAACACGTGCTCGACGCGCACGATCGAAAGCTCAAGGTCTACGAGAGCCTGAGAGCCTCAACGACGTCATAGGAACACAGTACGGCGACCGTGTTCTTTTCGAGTTGCTCCAGAATGCGCACGACGCTCACCCTCCCGAGGATAAAGGAGAGATTGCGATCCGCCTTGTAATCGATGCTCCTGACCGCGGCGAGCTGCTCGTCGCGAACAAGGGACGTCCGTTTACGGACTCCAACCTCGAGGCAATTCGTAACATCGGGACGAGTGATAAAGAGATTGGCGAGGGAATTGGCAACAAAGGTCTTGGCTTTCGGAGCGTTGAAGCACTTACGGATGATGTTCACGTCTTTTCGGTCGGTGGGCACGCACGGGCTCGCGAGTTCGACGGCTATTGCTTCCGGTTCGCCACGGCCAATGAGATAGAGGCTCGGCTCGTTGACCTGAGGGCATCCACAGAAGTTCCGTCAAAAGTTGCGTCAAACGTGCCTCGCTATCTCGTCCCCGTTGCGGCTCGCGAGCAGTCCGCCGAAGTGCGCCGACTGGCCGAGGAAGGGTATGCCACAGTGGTTGCTCTTCCGCTGGCCACGTCTGAGGCTACCCAGCTAGCCAGCAAGCAGGTGACGGCAGTCCTCGACTCACCCGCACCGGTTCTGCTTTCCCTGGATCGATTGGCCTCGCTGGAAGCCATCGTCGTCGCGTTCGGGGAGGCACCCAGACGCATACGATTGACGCGAAAGGTCACGCCGATCGAGGCCGAACTTCCCGATGGGCTCAGGATGGAGCGCGTAACCCTCGACGACACAAACGATTTTCTAGTCGTCCGGCAAGTTCTGCCAAAGCGGGAGGTACTTGATGCGGTTCGCGCCAGCGTCAGTGCCGCGCCTCCGTTGAAGCGCGCTGGCTATCCTGGAAGGGGGATGCCGTCGCGTCGGTGGCGGTCCCGCTCGGCTCGCGGATGCTGGCGGCTCCACGAATGTTCAATTTCCTGCCAATGGACGATCGCGCGGTCTCGCCAATGGCGGGGCATATCGACGCCCCCTTTTTCGCAGACATCGACCGGCGGTCGATCAAGCCGGACCTGCCACTTGACAAGTATCTGTTGGAGGTGGCAGCGAGGACGGCCGCGCAAGCTGCGCTAGCGATCGTCGATGGTGACCTGGCATTGCCAGAAAACGCGATCGTCGACCTTGCTTCGTGGTCGGACCCACATATGGCGAAGCTCATAGAGGCCTTCGCCGGTCTCGGCCGCCCTTTGGCAGATGCCGGCATCTGGCCGGTTGTCGAGGGCAGCTCTGCGCCGCGGGTCAGCTTTAGCGATCTGTATGCTTGGCCCGGTGCTCACACGCACCAGCTGACGCCGGCTAAACTTGCCAACGTCGCTAATGCTGCGATCTTGCCCCCCTCGATTGGTGAAGCGCGTCTCGGGCGCGTTCGCGCGCTTGCCGCTGCGGTGTCGCTACCGCTTTCACCGAGCGAAGACACGCTTTCCTACTGGAGTGAAGCGATCGTCACACATCTTGCCGCGAAGGGCCGGCATTCGCAGCGCCTCTGGCGAGATTTTTACGATGACGTTGTGGCGGTCTACGCGGCGACTTCCATCCCCCTCTCAAGCCTCGAGGGCAAAAGGCTGTTTCCGGACGGTGATGGCAAGTTGCTCCGCGCGACGGCCGGGGGCCTCGCAGGTGCCCCGCCGGTGTTCCATCGCATTGGAAAGGATGCAGGCCGGCGCGGCGAAGGGCCGCCAAGCCCGCCTTCGTCACTCTCCCGCAAGTTTCGCTTTCTCAGCCAATCGATCGAGATATCCGAGCCCAGCTTGCGTGTTTTCGAGAAGGCGGGCTTGTTGAGACGGTATGACCCACTGGAGGTGCTTAACGGCCTTAACGGGGTTCTTGGTAGCTCGCCAATCGACAACCAGCGGCGCGAGGCTTTGATTTGGGCATATCGCGTCTGGCGAAATACCGGCAGCAAAGCGGTCGAGGATGGGCTCCGTGAAGCAGGCTTGTCTATTCCCTGTCTCGCAGGCTGGTTTCCCGCGTCAGATTCCTTTTTCTCGGCGTCCTGGACTACGATCGGCCGGACGCTCGAACTGTATCTGCACGAGGCGTCGCCTCAGTCCGCCGATGCCAACGAGCAAAAGGGCAAGCTCGTTTGTCAGTTTTGCGAACTGGCCGCGCGCCGGATCAGACGATCGACGGGAAGACTGGTTGCGCTTCCTTGGCGTACTAGGAGTACGTGACGGACTACAGCCAATCGCCGGCGCTCTTCGTCGAAACGGGACGCCCTCGAACTATTGGAACAGCATCTTGCTTCTGGGTGTAGCGAGCCTGGGCCTCGACGCGCATTGGACATCACATGCGCGGAAGAAGAGCTTTGCTTATCCGCAGACCGACAATCGCCTCGAAGGCGAAGTCTGGCGTCTACCTAGGCAACTGGAGCATTCGTCGCTGTCGCACCTCGCGCGAGAGGCGCTTTCCGACCTTGTCGTTGCATATCTACGCGAGAATGGTGGAGCGCACTTCACATTCACTATTGAGCATTGGCGCAGCTGGCAGAGGATTGAGTTACCAACGCCGCTTCAAGTGTTTCTCCGGGAAGGCCGCTGGCCGGCAAGTACGCGGCGTGACGAGACAACCTTCGAGACGCCCAGCGAGAGTTGGTCAACGACAGTCGCGCGTCAGCTACCGCCTCGCATGGTCCCACGATTTATCGCAGAACCCGGTAGCCGTGCCGCGCTGCCTGCAATCCTTTTCGACGAACGGGTTGGGCTTCGCGACTGGGCTGCGGCAGAGTCTGCTCCGGGCCGCCTCGCATCGCTGGCCGACGCACTCTCCGATTTGTCGGCAGCCGAACGGCGTGACTTGCGCGAGCAGCTCCGCCGTGCGTGGAGTGATGTCGCAGAACGGCGGCTGGCGCTCGGAAATTCGTTGGTACTTGTTGTCGAGCGCGCGGGTGGCCTCGAGCTGCTTGAACCTAATCCCGATGTGCCGCCCGTAGTTCACGTGACTACCGAGCGACAGGGCTTCGCGTCGCGAGCGCTTGCCGACCGCGGCGAGCCCGTTCTCGATGTAGGCGAGACAGACGGCGCGGCTGTTCGGGACCTGCTAGCGACTACTGGCGGCTTTAAGCCAAGTCTCGCCGATTCTGGAGATGTTCAGCTTCTTGTCGACGGAGAGGCATTCCAGGCCAGGCCGACCGATCCTCACCTCGTTGCCGGCGGCCTCGCATGGCTGAGTGACGTGGCTGTCCTCGCCCACGAACATCTCGGCGACGCCCTTGAGCTTCGCACGCTGCCGACTGATGAGCTCGATCGCCGCTTACGACAAATTCGCCTGAGGCGGTGCAATCGGTTCGCGCTCCTGATCGATGGTCAGGAAATTACGGCTCGGGGCGACGATCGCGTCCAGGCGATCCGACATGCCCGAATCCCAACGCTCCTGGTCAGCGGCGATGATCCGATCCGCATCGATCTCCTACTCGAGGCCGCGCCGGCGATAACCAAGCTCCTCGGCTCACGCCGAAATACGTTGGAGCCCATTTTGGGACGCCTGCTCCGGGCGGGCTACTCGGATGCCTCCTTGGCTCCAGGCGAGGGCATGCTGGCGCGTGCGATTCGTCGTGACATTGGCGTTGTCCGGGACCACTTCTCCGCAACGCGCGGAGGTGTGGAGGGGGGGGCGAATTCGAACTGAGCGCCCGGGAGCTTGAGATCGCCGGTAGCGCTAGCCGTGAAGGCAAGCGACGCTTCAGGATCTTGTATGTGCCATTCGTGTTCGATCCGTCACGCCGGCACGTCCTGCCTCTGAGTAACCCGGTCGGCGCGGGTACGAGGAATAGGTTTCGCGTCGTTCGGAGCGGCTCCATCAGGTATCGGTTCGAGAGGGGTGATGGCGGCAAGCGAGCGCGTTGAAGGCGATATGGCCGGCACTTGCTAAGGGCGGTGCTGGGGCGAAAACTCAGCGACGCTGCCGAACCGGCTAGCGCGCATGTTGCGCCAGGGTTCGGTGAGCGCAGCGGTAGCTCCATCAATGCGATCTTCAAGGCGACGATGCGCATGAGGTTGGCGCGCACTGATCTCGGCAAGGTATGTTTTTGCTCGATCTATTCGATGTTGGCCACCACAAGCCTTTGGCCAAGACAATTTGTGTTCACTAGCGAGTAGGTTGCAGCCTCGAACTCTGCCATGAGTCGATCATGAATGACCGTAGGTAGATCCCGGTTGTTTTTAACTGCGTCTCGTCGGGCGAAGTCAAAACGGAAGCGAAGGAGGGCAGCGTTCTCAATGCCGAACTGTAACCTTAATGCAACATATGAGTTTATTGCGATCCGACAGCAACTCTGGGTATTGTGAGCCGCGCTCCGATGTTGTGTGATGACCGCGGATACTTAATACGTTTGCGACGTTTGAACGGGGGCGTTCAATGCTTGCGAAATCGATATTCAACAATGGCTGGATTCTAGCGTTAATCGGAATCGCCCTGTCAGGCTGCGGGACTGTCGTGCCCGACATTCAAGAATTCTGGGGCACGCCCAAAGACGCCGCCAACAAGGTTGAGCAGATTTCGGCTCAGGTGGTGTGCGAACTTCGGCGCGCTGTTCAAAGAGTGCTGTGGGAAGGCCGGCATCGACAAACTGTCTTTATCCCAAACAGTTCGGCCCCGCCACCTCCGCCGGTTCAGCATCTCGATTGGTTCGAGCAAACATGGGGCGTTCAGGTTACTTTGAATCTGAATATTGCCGAAAATTCTGGCGTGGCTCCCGGAGTTTCATTCATTAGGAATTGGAGCAACTCCCAGTCGTTTACGGCAGGGCTCGGGGGCAGCCTGTCCAGCACCGCGACGCGAACCGACAAACTCAATATGTTTTTTACGGTGCAAGAGCTGGCGGACGCGTACAATTCGATGAAGCTGACGTGCATTACTGACGATCTGCCCAAGGCGAGCTTGTTCGTCGTAAGCGATTTGAAACTTTACGACTGGCTGCACGCGGCTTTGCTGCCCAATACAACCAACATCATCGCGTATCAAAACAGCAAGAACCCTACGAATGTAATTCAGCACGAAGTGAAATTCCAAATAGTATCGAATGGTAGTGCCACGCCTTCGTGGAAGCTCGTCGAATTCACGGCGAACACTTCGGGATCGTTTCTTACGGCTGGACGAGACCGAACACAGGATTTGACAATAACGTTCGGGCCTTTGGCTGACGGCGCGAAACCGAAGGTGGCGGTTAGTCATACAGGCAGGCCCGTCCGGACAGCACGGAGCCTCGAGCTTTCTACACCAGCAGAGAACGCGCACCTTGCTGCTCAGATAGGCCTCGCAGTTAGTCAGTCTCTGAAGTGAGGCTGAAGTTGATCGGAGGAGCAACTCTATGCCTGTGAAACAGAAATCTCATTCAATCCCACGAAGTCCCCAAGCGGCGAAGCGGCTTGGCTTTCACAAGCGAACCGAGAAGCGACATCCGCTGAGGGGTCTGAGTATCGACCAGAAGCGCAAGATGGTGATGGTCAGTTTTGACGCGAAAAGCGGTGCGCCAACGCGATTTTGTCATTTTGACCCCAAGACCGGCCTTTGGGTATGTAGCGATTCTTAGGACTCAGCTGAGGCGCGGCGATTAGTCGGCCGCGCTATCCAGTACATGATAGAGCATCAAAGATGGGTGCGTACAATCCATGCCGCCGCGTGCAAACCATTGCGGCCGCCGGGCTCGGGTAACGCTCCAGCTGGCCTGCTCGATCGGCACTGCCAAACCTTCATCGATCTGTAGCTCTCACCAATTACAAATTCGCCTCCCCTGATTGGGCTCGGGGCGACACACCAAGCCATACGCCACAGCGTTGCGCGAACCGCAACATTTGCGGATGTGAGAAGACCAGCCCAGGTCAGCCCATCGGGTGTTGCATTTGTCACGGGCAACCTAATTCGACCTCACTTTTACTTCTGGGTTCGATTGACGTGGAGACCTAACGGTTACCTGCAAGCTATTTCTAGCTCGTCCGCATCTCGGATCGTCTCGTCCTTTTCGCTGGCCTTGGCGCTCAGAAACTTCATGTTGACCCGCGGTGGAACCGCGAAATCTACGTCGAGATACGCGGTGCCCAGATGCATCGTGTTCTGGATGCGCTTCGCAGTCGCGGCACTCGTTATGAGGGCGGATACCAATACTCCGCCGCCCGTCGCCTTCGCCGCGACTGCATTCACTTTCTGTATGTCGGCGTCTCCGTTCGACTTTAGACGCAGACGGGCTTTGGGTGGCAAAGCCCAAGTCACCTTAAACGTCGTGACTTCGTAACCCATCTGTTCGAGTAAGGGCAGGGCATCCCCAACTTGTTGCGTGAATGCGATGAACTCCGTCATCATCTTGCTCGTCGCATCGGAAAAGTCGGGCAAAGAGAGATCAGGCATTGATGGGAGTGATACGGATGGCATCGAGGGAATACCGGGCATCATGTCGCGCGCCGACTTAGTTATGCGGTCGATGCGGCTAGCTGAGGATTCCTCTGAGCGAACGGTCGTGGGGGCAATGACCAGGAGCGCCAATACAAATGCCGTTTTCATCCGGATTTCCCTCGCAAGTGCGTCAAGTGCTGTTGTATGAAAAGACGACCTTAGGACGCAGCTATGTTCAACGCAATTACAGACGGCATAAGGAAGTGGCTTGTTGATCGCTTCGCATCAGCTATTAGACGCACGACACGGGAGGAAGATCGAGTCCTCGCCATACAATGGTTGAGCGACTCGCGTGCGGTCGTTGCTAGTGATCTGCGCCCCGCCGAGAAGTTTAGGAAGCTAAACGAGCTGATTAGCTCGCGGACGGCAATTGTAGTGATTGCCAAGAGTATTTCTGAGGCCGTTTCAAATTATCGTAACTCAGACCTTCCGTTGCCAATGAAAATCGCGCTGCCGGCGACGTTGGCTGCCATTCCTTTGGTTGGGGGACAAGCCGCTGGTATAGCGGCTTTCGGTGGAGCTCTGGGCGTTCCCGTTTTGCTGCTAGTCTTTCTCGGGGCGGCAGGCATCACTTCAATAATCGAGGCTGTGGTTACCTCACCTGAGACGCGCCCTCACATCGCTGAAATCATTGACGCCATAGTACAGGACGAGCGCTTGCGTCGGGCTAGCGCGCAAATGAAGACCGCGATGAAGGATCAGCCAATGGATCCGACTCGCTTTGCTGTACCCCCAGATGAGTTGGCGCTGCGGGGATACTTGCTCGGCATGGACCCGTTCCTATTCGAACGTCATACCATGAGTTTCTTCGACGCAGCGGGTTTCGAGGATTGGGCGACACGGAAGTCGAATGACTTTGGTGTTGATGGCTTTGCGATCCATCCTGAGGGTCTGATGATCGTTCAATGCAAGTGAAACGCGACGGATAACAAGATAGGCCGTCCGGCTATCCAGCAGTTCAAGGACGTTGTTGAGGAGCAGAACGCGTTTCGTGGTTATGTCGTGACGACATCCGCATTTACCGACGAAGCGAGAGAGTCGGCCGAGCTATCGAAAAAACTGTTCTTGGTTGACATGGATACGCTCGTGGCATGGCACGCTGAGCTTCCAACGCTTCTATGAGGTGAATGCGAAGGCAACGTGCACCGGTGCAGCGCGCTCGGACGTGACAGCGCCGGAAGTAGCCGCGTGGTGGTGCCGTATGATCGTATCGAGGGAAGGGCTCCCGCTATGTTTGATACCAAGGTAAGTGAAGCGGACTATGATGCACTGCGGGTACTGATCGATTGTATGGAGAAGACGCCGCCGCTGTCTCAGAAGGATCCGTGATTTGTCCGCTGACCAGTCAGGTATCGGTAGACCTGCTCTATTGCTGGAGCGCTTGGATCTTTCTCGCGACCCCGGCATCTTTGTTGGCGACCTGTTCTTGGAAGCGCTGACGGGTTGCCGCTAGGAGGGTACCGCGAGCGATTCAATCAGGCGGATCTCGTGGTTGCTCGCCTTGTAAGCCGAACAACAGCACCCAGTGTTAGCAGGAGAGCCGTTAAGGAGCGGCGCCAGCATGGACAACACACTTTGCCAGCGCTTTTGCGCCGCCTGACGACAGCAGATGGCGTCGCCAAATTTGCGCCAACGCTACCGGCAGAAAGCCGTCGAATAATATTTTTGTTCTACATTGTGTATAACTATGTAAAATGACAATGTTTGCGGATTGGCTAACTAGGTGCCTATGAACTCGATATCCGCAAGTCAGTGCGCCGCCGCCCGTGCGCTGGTCGGCTGGTCGCAAGATGAGTTAGCGCTGGCTGCGCAGGTGTCGCGCGCGACGATCGCCAACTTTGAGAGCAACACGCGCATAGAGCCGTCGCAAAGGAACCTGCTCTCCATCGTGGCGTCGCTCGAGCAGAAGGGCGTGATGTTCATCCCCGAGGACGTCGAGCGTGGGCTAGGCGCGGGTGTTCGACTTCGGAAGCTGGAGCTCGAGTATTCCAGCGCGCTGCGCACCGTGATCCGTGGCGCCGGCTGGGATCTAGTTTTTCCAGTCCGCTACAAGGGGCAGGCCTGCCAGGTCACGATTCCCCGCGAGATCATCGACGATATTGCCCGCGGCAACTTTCCGACCACCGCCGAGCAGGTGAAGGTCGTGCAGAGCCGCTTGCCCGAGTTTTTGAAGGCGGTTGAAAGCAGGTTGAGCCAGACCGCTGCTGTGCCCGCTGAAATAAGACTCGTGTGGGAAGACTTTCCGGTTGGCACCTTCTAGCTAGGGCAGCGGCTGGCGTATTACATCCTTAAGGAACGCTTAACTATCTGGGCGTAGGGTGTGGGCATGACGAAACGTGTAATTTCGGTGCGCCTCTCCCGAGAACGCCTCGACCAGCTCGACGGCGTTTGCCGCAAGCTCGGCATGAACCGTTCGCAGGTCATCGACAGTGCGTTGCGGCTGATTCCCGAAATCATGTCAGGAAAGGCGGAACTTCACTATGACCCCGAACGGTTCAAGCGACCCGGGCAAGCTGAATAGGAATCATCTTGCTGGGCTTGTTGCGCTCCCAGTCATCGTCGTGATTGCGGCAACGAGCGGCTATCGCTTTCATATTGGCCTTACCGGTTTCACCTTCGAGAGAGACACGCCGATTGCTGCGCATTGAGCGTGGTGCGCAATCCATGCGTTCTGCCCCGAAAAAGGCGCCAATGTTTCCCGGGCTCTCGACTGGTACAAAATCGCGGTGCAGAATCCGCGTCTCGACCGCCAAGCAGGACTACGACGCCCAGCTTACGGAGGCGGGAGCCCAGAAAGTCTTCGCCGAGAAAGTCACCGGCACCAAGTCAGACCGCGACCAACTTAAGCCGGCGATTGCTGCTCTCGACCCCGGTGACGTGCTCATCGTCACACGCGTCGCGTTCCGCGAGGGTAACGGCCGCACCAGCTATCGCTCTTCTTGTTGCTCGCGGATCGGGGGTGAGTTGCGACGATCTGAGCACTGGTCCAGTGCAGTCAGCCAGCCCTTCCAGCGCGGAAACGAAGCGGCCAAAAGCCTCGTCGAGTCGAGGACCATCGAGGATGGCAAGCTCCTCGCAACGTTTGTGGAATTCTTGGAAATCCGGAGTTTACCGGCAAACCACACTGCGAAATTTTGCGCTGCTCTCGCTGTGATCGCGAACAGAATTTGATACGGCAGCCCGACGCCTTGCTCGCAAACTCGCGGGCGGATGCGCAAGGCTGACCGATCGCTAAACTCGATGTGCTCATGTCCTGGGCGGTTGGAGCCGTCGCACAGCGCCTATCGAACGCGGGATTTGAGCGTCCACACGCGACCCAATGCATTAATTAAGATGTAAGCCGCTGTTAGACTAAGTGGCGTTTTGACCGGAGAAATCCAGATCGCCGGGAGGCGGACCGCACTATGACCGACCACGTCACCGCCGCCCTGGAGGCGCTTGACAGCTCCGGAGATGCTGCTCTCAAGCGAGTGTCCGGCACACAGCAAATGCTTCGCCGTCCCAATACGCATTCCTTTGTCAAAAACGCGATTCTGGCGAGAGTTTCTCTTCAAGATCTCGCGGCGATAGGGGAGTTCCTCGAGCCGATCATCCTCAGAGAACGCATGGTGCTGCAAGAGCCGAAAAGGAAACTTGAACACATCTATTTTATCGAGTCGGGCCTCGTCTCGCTAAGGATTGTCGCGGCGGGAAGCATTCTAGAAACGGCGGTAATAGGATATCGCGGTGCTATTGGCGCTTCGCTCTTAGTGGGAGGGTACCTTTCGACCTATCAATCTATGGTGCTCTTTTCCGGAAGCGCGCACAGGATCCGTGTAGCGGATTTGCGTCTCGTGATGAACGAGCGTCCTGAAATCGGAGAACATCTTTCCCGGTATGATCGAGCGCTCGCCTTGCATTGCGCTCAGACAGGTTTGTGCGGGGTCCGCCACGGTCGCGAAAAACGGCTCGCCAGCTGGCTGTGTCTGGCGAGTGACGCTGTCGACGCTCAGGTGCTTCCAATTACCCATGAATACCTTTCGTCCGTCTTGGGATTGCGCCGCGCTGGGGTTACGGAGACCTTGAGCAGGTTTGAAGAACAAGGATTGATTCGCAAGAGACGCGGTGTCTTGCAGATCGATGAACGCAAGGGGCTCGAGCAAAGGGCATGTGGCTGTTACAAGCTTATTTCGGACGCTTATGCCTGTCGTGAATCCCGGGGGTCGGCGGAACGGACAAATTGCTAAACACACCGCTTCTAGCGCCCTGCTTCATTCTCCTGTTTAATCTGGAGACAAACTGCCAACCGCAGTACCACCTGCGCGGGGAGCATTGGTCTGTGCAGTCGCATGCATCGGTGGACATTTCCAGGCAGTTGAATCGCATCTGAACAAAAATATTCCGCCCTCCGTTGTTCCGGCGTGTCAATTCATGCAGGCACTCGCGACTGAGTTGGAGGGGGCTCGTGACGAATAATTCCGCAATCACGTGGCCCTGGGTAAGCCGCCCTTAGACGCTCTCTTCAATGCGGCAAGCTGATGGTGATTTTACGACCGCGGATCGAGCGCTTCATTCGTCGCGCGTCGATGTAGCGGTAGGACCGACCTCGGATCGAGCTCTTCATCGACATCGATATCGATATCGAGGACAAGACATGTCCCTGCCGCCAGCGCGAGTTACGCCAGACTGGCGAGGATCGAAGTGATGGGTTGGAATCCGTCCTGCGAGTTCCGGATCCTATTACCCGGCGAGCCAAATGCGCCAGCCATGCTTGCGAGGACAGTATCATGTAGGCGCCGAGGACGCCCCGATGGGGAAGGAAGGATTGGCGCTGACATGCGACGAAATTGGACTTCTTGTCCTTCTCAGACAAACAACCAGTCGAGCAGCAGCTATACTTGAGAGATACTGAATGGCGGAACGTCTCTGGCGTCGAACCTCGAGACTGTAACGCCTTCGGTACGGTGATGGGAAAAGCGTTGCCGCCGTTGCTGGTCGGCCGAGAAAAGCAATAAGGAAGGGCTGATGCCAATCAACTATCCAGTCGTACTCGATCTCAAAAACGATGCCGCTCCCTATTCGTGGAGTGATCGTGAGGTAATGCTCTATGCGCTTGGTATAGGCATGGGATCTGATCCTCTGAACAAAGCGGAGCTGCAATTTGTCAACGAGGCATTTGCAACATCCAAGCCCCTGAAGGTGGTTCCGACCTTTGCTTCGGTGTGTGTATGGGGGGCGCGACCCGGAGTCATCGACCTCAACCGCGTCATGATCGTTGATGCCGGCCGCGATATCACGTTTCACAAGCCAATCCCTGTCATGGCCAGCGTAACTGCGGATGCGCGCGTGCGCGGCGTGTACGACAAGGGCAAGGAGAAAGGCGCCATCATTCAGAGCGAAATCGTCGTCAGGGATCGCGATGATGACAAGATCGTCACAATTCTTTCTTCGACCTTTGCGAGGGGCGACGGCGGTTTCGGCGGACCATCGGAAGGAATACCAGAGCCGCACCAGGTACCCCGCCGAGCGCCCGACAAGTCAGTCGATATTCCGACACGGCCCGACCAAGCCCTGATCTACCGTCTGTCCGGTGATCGAAATCCCTTGCACAGCGATCCGGAATTCGCGCGTCAGGCTGGTTTTCCCAGGCCAATTCTCCATGGGATGTGCACATATGGCCTGACCTGCAGGGCCGTTCTGCAAACGTATGCCGACTACGATCCTTCTGCTTTCCGTCTTCATCGCGTCCGCTTTTCGGCTCCGGTGTTCCCGGGCGAGACCGTCACAATCAATCTATGGAAGGACGGCAATTCGATTTCGTTTGAAGGTCATGTTCGAGAGCGCCGGGTTACCGTTGTCAGGAACGGGCAGACGGTGCTGGGCTAAACGTTTCGAGCCCGCTAGAACCGCGACGTGCGTTATCGCCTCAGAGGCATAACGATCCGAACGATTGAGCCTGCCAGCTCACGTCTTCCTTGCAGATATCCTTCGGTAGTCGCTTGGAGTGAGGCCAAAGCGGGCTTTGAACAGCCGAGAGAAGTGAGGCAAGCTTGCGAACCCGGACGAGTAAGCGACCTCGGAGATGCGTTCCTCTTCCATGGACAACCTATAGGCGGCAACGGACAGGCGGCTCTCCATAAGCAACTTTCTGAAAGTCGTTCCATTGTCAGCGCAGGTTCTGTGAATCGTGCGCGAGGAGCACTTGAACTCCTTCGCTGCATGCAGAGCACGAAGTCTATCCCTGGCGAGGTTGCTGCAGATGAACTGAATAATCCGGCTCATCCGGTCTTCAGCAGTTGAGATGCTTCGTTGTCCAGTTACCAGGACCTCGAGGGACTGCCGTATGCGACTACCGTGCATTAATACGCCCCCCGTTTGGGCGACTCCATGAATTCGCTGGCAAAATCAGCGATCATCTCAAAGGGTAGGGTTTTCCGGTTGTTTCTGTTACTTTTTCCAAGATGCACTTGCATAGCCGCTCTATGTCGCGGGCCTCGTGCTCCGCCGTAATGCACACTCGAATCCCCGCCTTCCGCTGCCCGACCAGTGGGGAGAGCGTCCCCAAGGTATAGAATCCGCCATCGAGAAGCCCTCTTGCGATTGCGATCGCATTGGCCTCCGATCCGATGGCGATTGTTCTGATCGGCAGTGAATTGCCTTGCCCGGGGGTTGCGATACGACGGTCAAAGTGCTCGATGCGTTGCGCCAGTCGCTCTTGCCGCTGACCGAGTTCTGCCGAGCAGTGAATTTTGCACGACCCGAGCGCCGCGCCAATCGCCGCCACGTTGGGTGCCAGCGAACACACACCAGGAATGGAATAACGTCGAAACAGCGACTCGCCGTCGGCGGTTCCAAGCATCAAAATACCGCCCGATGCACCGAAGCCCTTGGCCAGCGAGGCTGCTATGATCGTCCGTTCACCGAGCTCTTGCGGAAATTGAGAGCGCGCGAATCCTTCGCCATGGCGCCCGAAGATCGATAAGCCGTGAGCATCGTCGATATAGAGATAGAGCCCATAACGTTCCTGGAGGCGGCGCAATTCCTTGAGGGGCGAATAGCCTCCCATACAATAAACACCGTGGCATATATAGGCGACCACGGGATTTTCACGGCACAGGCGTTCGAGAGCGTCGATATCATTGTGGGCGATTTCCACGCGCGTTTCATCGGCCATCGCCTGGCAGGCGAGCGAGATGTGTGCAAAGCTATCAAACACCAGGACTGGCTTCGTTCCGCCCGTCAATTGGCCCGAAGCAAGGATGGGCATCGCCACCAGATTGGCTAGCGTGACACTGGATAAGGCAAGCGCGCGCGCGCAGAACATCTCGGAAAGGCGTTCTTCAAGTTCTCGCAGAAGATCGCAATTGAGTTGGGCTCGGGCCCAGGACCAGTGCAATGAACGCTGCGCCTCGATGGCTTCGATCGCCCCAGCGATGATCACCGGATGATTGTCGAGACCTAGATAAGAGCTTCGCACGCAATCAATTACCTGCGGGCAACTGTCAAGCGGGCTGTCGTCCTGGGGACTCGTGCGTCCACGTCCATGGATAGTCATGAGGCCGGATGTTCGAGCTGCATCAAAATACCGGGCTTTGATCCGACCGTGCTCAATCGGCCGACCACCATCGGATGGAGCGATCCGATGGTGCATTTCATTCGCCATTCTGACCTCTCAAGGATGTGCAGCCGACCGCTCAGCTGCGCCCCACTCAACAGCGACGCCTAGCGAGATTGGGCCGACTGGAGATTCTGTAGAAATCGTACGGGCAGTTCGATCAGTTCACCATCGAGCTAAACCATTAGTTACCCGCTTGGGCAGCTACCAAATCAAATAGGCCTGCCTGGTGAGCGTGAGAAGCGCTGCTGTAGCCGCGTCCCACCGATAGCTCTTGGCTTCCGGCTGAACGCAGTTTGGACGATGTTGAGAACCGCCCATGGTATTGTCAGTAGCGTGTGTCGGCCGAATCCGATCATCTGCGCTTTAGCGATCTTGAAGTTACCAGCGATGCGCCAACCACGCTCGAGGCGCACGTCCTGGCATAACGCTGGCGGATGTGAAATCGCCGTGACCCGGTGATTGTCGATTGAGGAGAGGACGACGGGGAAGGGCACCACTTGGCTCCTCCGCCAGGGACTTCGCCAAAGATCCGCCGCCCACCGGTTGACCGGAGTAGGTGCCGCGGTGCAGTCCGCAATGCACGCGTCGATCACCTCGTTGGCAAGGCTTTGCGCGCCGGCAGGAAGCAACGCTTGCTACCGACGTCTTCCTCATCAGAGTAGGTAGTTGTCTCGAGCCTCTTGTGAGGTACCAACAGTTCAGCAATTTGCCGTGGGCTCGAACGTAGTTCATCTCGATAGGAGACAAACTGTAAAAATGGCGAAAACCAGTCCATTACACGTCTCTGTGCCACTAACAAAGAGGACAACTAAAATCTTGGATAGGCATGACCGAGAATTTGTGCACCGAGTTGTTTCTGTGTGCGCACCTCCATTCGACTCGCGCTGCGAATGAGGAGCTGCGCGCTGCGACGTTCGAGCTTCCCATTATGGTGAGATGCTTGATCAACGGTTGTCTCCGTCACGCGGGGGCCGGACGCGCAGGTCAAGATCTGGTGTAATCGGGCGCTGGCTCCACTTCAGTCGCCTTTTCTACATGGCGAAGTTGGCGCGAAACGAGCGCACTGGCAAACAGCAAACGCCGCAAAGTGGCCGGGAAAAAGGAGGCTTAGGTCTCGGGAGACGTCAGAGCGGACGGTTGCCGCCACGGGGGCTGGTTAGGCCAGCAGGCCGGCTTAGAGAACGACTTCAAGCTGCGGCTGCAACTCCTCTATGACATCGCCTAACATCCTATCTCTCACCTAACTTGGAGCAGGGCCATGGCTCTTTCTCTCTCCCTCGCCGGCCGGCGAGCGATCGTTTCCGCGGCGACATCCGGTATTGGGCGAGTTATTGCCGAGACTCTGTCGGAAGCGGGAGCCCGGGTGGAAGTGTGTGGCATGGATCAGGCGAAGGTCGCGGAGTTGGAACGACATCATGCCACCATTGGCGCATCCTCTTGTGATCTTGCTGATGCGGCCGCTACCGAGCGCTTCTTTGCCGGCGCCGTCGAGCGGCTGGGCGGGCTCGACATCCTGATCAACAATGCAGGCATAGCAGGCCCCATCGAGCCCGCCGAAACGATCGCGCTTGAGGCATGGAACCGTACGCTGGCGATCAACCTGACGAGCCACTTTCTCCTCGCCCGCCTCGCCGCGCCTTTTATGCGCAATGCGGGTGGCGGCGCGATCGTCAACATCTCATCGACATCAGGGCTCGAAGGCAACGCGCGGCGTTCGCCCTACAATGCGTCGAAATGGGGCGTCATTGGTCTGACCAAAAGCCTCGCGAAGGAATTGGGCCCTTCACGAATCCGTGTCAACGTCATCTGCCCCGGCTTCGTCGAAGGGGACCGTATGGAGCGCGTCATCGCCGAGACAGCGGCGCAGAAGGCAGTCAAGCCTGGGGAGGTTCGCGCCCGCTTGCTCGCCGCTTCGTCTATGGGCATACCCGTGCGACCCGATGATATCGCCGCCATGCTCCTCTTCCTGGTGTCGGATCTGGGTACGCGGATGTCAGGTCACGTCTTCGTTGTGGACGCCGACGCGATGTGAGGTGCCGCCGAGTGGCTGAGTCTTGACCACAGAAGCACGGCGTCAGCGACGGTCGACACTCGTCCGGACCACGCGCTATTGAGACCGATTCTCAGGTGACCCTCACCAGTGATCCGGATCCGCCTAGGAATGATGTCGCAAGAATTTCGCATAGCTATCTTGCGAGAGGTCCGCCGCGATGGCCGCAGCCGCAAGCCGTGTCGCGCGGCCACATTGCTTGTTTGACTGCTGGCATCACAGTCGAGGAGATGAGGGGGCTTAGCCGGCTAAATCTTGATCTGGGAAAAACACTTGCAGTCGCGGAAACGCCCCTGACGGATCACGATCGCAGCAAGCCTGCACCTCAAGCGTTTGAGCTGCTGGAAAAATGCGTTATTTCCATCAGTGTGGCAGGATTATCCATCGGGCAGGAATAATGCACCGAACCCTGCTGACGTTGTCGCAGCTTCGTGGCGCTGATTGCGGCTGCTTTCGCGCTGCTCTGCCCGAGGTCTCCACTTGAATGCGCTCGTTCGCTTCGCTTCCGGAAACCAGCCCCACGCTTACCTTCATTTTACGGAATCTGCCGCCACCGAACCGCGGTCGGTGATTCGCAAGAACATGCAATTTGGATCCTTTAGACTTCAACAAAGTTATAGAAAATTGGATTTAAGGTATGGAGAGTGTCATGCGCTACCTTCTGTTCATCGTTGCGATCGCAGTTTCCGTCCTAGTTAGCTTTGGATCGCATTCGACCGCCGCTGCACGAGATCGAGCGGGATACGCGCTTCCGGCTCGACAGGACATTTATTGTTTGCAAGGACGTGCCTGGGGGGGATATCCGGGCACTTGCCAGTTCTCGACCTATAGCCAGTGCATGGCCAGTGCGTCCGGTACAGGTGGTTATTGCAATATCAATCCAGTGTACGCTTTTGCGCAACGTTGGTGGCAATCGCGTTAGTGCGGCAGGTCACTGAAACCGGAAAGCTGAGAGATGGGCCCGGTAACGGCGATTGATGGGGGCATGCCGACCAATTGGCCCTCGAACAGGGTGGTGGAGCGATGAGCAGGGCAACCGGTCGAAGGACCAGCAGCATTGCTTTAGTCGAATACTGCTCGGCTGGGAGGGACCAGGACGATATGGCTACCTTGCGGGAATGGGCGCTGCGCGGCGAGACTTCCCGCCAACGCTCCTGGCGGCCGCTGAAAGACCATGACCGATCTGGCGGTCCTGCGCTGTGACCGGATCGATGCGGTGGTCCATCAAGGGACCGACCGATGGCGACAGCTTTCAGACCTGTGCCGAGCTGGGTTTATCCCTGCCTGTTAGGCCGCAACCGACCGACCTTCGACTCAATGCGATGCGGAGGGCTACGCGCCGATGTGGATTGCCTAACCGCGATCGTTCACGCGCCTCCGATTGCTTTGCCGCCGTTGAATGCCGATGCCTGTCAACACCGCGTCTTCAAACGGCCAACCCCACCAGAGTGGGGAGTAGCTCGATTGCGGTTGATGATGTACCGACGACTACTAACGGGCAATATAGAATATAGGCTATGAAGCAGCTCATCGTCATAGGACAAGGTGAAGCGATGGCAAGGGCAGTTAATCCGTTGCATGACTTATGCTTCGTTCAAGTGCAGGATAAACGCCACTATCCAAAAAAAGATCACCAAACTTCGGATGATCACAGGAGCCACACCGAGTCACCAAGGTGAGTACCGCATCCCCCTGCGTTAGTGTCGCTCGACATCGATGCGGTTGAGGCCCGCGTTGGCACGTTCGAGCCGGTGAGGGGCACTGATCAACATTAGTGTCTCGGGCATGCACATCCTGAGGGGTAGGCAGAGGGCCGGAAATCCGCGCCCGTGGCGCTGGCTCCTGTTCGGTAACCCCGAGCGTCATATGGAAACGTTGTGCTCGTTTTCGACCTGCCGATGTCCCATCAATCCTAAGGTTTTCCAGGATGACTCCTACAAAATTGACAAAATCCGAACTGCAAGAGCGTGTCGCAAACGTGTTGCGCAGAACCGAGGCGCTGGAATCAGCATACGAAACCATCACGATCGGAGAGCTGGTTTCAAGGCGGGCGAGGACGCACGACTCCACGACGGCAATTGACGTGTTCGACCGCGGCGAGCGCGCGACGTACTCCGAAATGGATCGATCGTCCAACAGGTATGCACGTGCGTTGCATGAATTCGGCATACGCAAGGGCGATCACATTGGGGTGATGCTGCCCAATCGCATCGAATTTCCGGTCTTATGGTTCGCGATCGCCAAGCTCGGTGCGGTGATGATCCCGATCAATATGCGCTACACGCCGAGGGAGATCGAATACGTTCTCAGCGATACCCAGGCCAAGTTCGCCGTGGTCGATGAGTCCGCCTGGTCAGTGTTTTCGGCTATGGAACCTTGGCCGCAAGAGCTCGACAAAGAGCGAGTAATCTCCGTTGGACAGCTCTCCGGCGGGACAACCACTAACCTCAATCAATTGCTCAACGGCGTCGATGACTCTCCGGTGGAGGAGGATATCCAGCCCGATGACCTATTGAACATTCAATATACCTCGGGGACAACGGGCTTTCCGAAGGGATGCATGTTGACGCACGATTACTTTGGCGTGTTTTCGTTCCAGGGGGCGTGTTGGGACGTGCAGTCT
This sequence comes from Bradyrhizobium sp. UFLA01-814, assembly GCF_046718885.1. Lineage (NCBI taxonomy): Bacteria > Pseudomonadati > Pseudomonadota > Alphaproteobacteria > Hyphomicrobiales > Nitrobacteraceae > Bradyrhizobium > Bradyrhizobium sp. UFLA01-814. Next base: position 32,395 of record NZ_JAQOSR010000028.1, read on the forward strand.
TACCGGAGATATCTGTCAGCGCAGCCCTTCTTCTATATTGATCCGCCAACGCATCTTCTAAACTCGTATCGACAGGGCGGGACGCTCTACCTTGGCCCGCAACTCAGCTCAACGCGCTTCATCGGTTGGGTCAAGCAGCACCGGATCGAGTGGTGCCAGGTTCCCCAACTAGTAGCACGCCAGGCCGAGGCGGCCAACGAAGACGGTGCAACATGCCTGAAACAGACCCTTAATTGGGGATGGAGTCCCGATACGGTACGCAAATTTCGGAAGCGGTTTCGAGTGGGCACCCAGGAGGCTTACGGGATGACCGAGATCGGCTTTGGTACACGAATGGCGAACGATTTCGACGAGCTTGCCGACTCGGGTTCGGTGGGGATTTGCGCACCCTTTCGGGCGCTGCGGCTGATGAACGAGGATGGCAGCCCCACGCCAGTTGGCGACGTCGGCGAACTGTGGGTGAGGGGGCGCGGGATCTTCAAGGGGTATTGGGATAAGCCGGACGCAAATGCCGCATTGTTTGAAGGCGAATGGTTCAAAACCGGTGATCTTATGCATCGCGATCAACTCGGCTTTCATTGGCTGGTGGGGCGCACAAAGGACATGATAAGACGCTCGAGCGAGAACATCGCTGCACGCGAGGTGGAGACGGTCATTCGCGAAATTCCCGAGATTGTGGATGTGGCCGCCGTTCCCGTTCCTGATGCGAAGCGCGGCGAGGAGGTGAAGATTCACGTCCAAATGAGAGAAGGCGTCACGCCAGACAATCAAACGGTGGAGCGCGTTCTTGAGCATGCTCGTGCGAATCTTGCTGCGTTCAAGGTCCCACGTTACATTGCCTTTACTCCAATGCTTCCTAGAACCATCACTAGCAATAAAGTGCTCAAACGTGAGCTGATGGCCGTGGGAGATCCGCTTGCCGGCGCCTACGACACTGAAGAGAAGCGTTGGCGCTGAAGCGACTTGTTATCCTTGTTCGCGCAAACGCGAAGTTGCCGGTTCGATACTTCAAGCGATAAAGGGAGCCCATGACGCCGCTGATGTTCCGCTATTGGGGCACTCAAACCAGCCTGTTTCTGATTAGCCAAGCTAGCTGCATGAATCGATAATGTTAATCTAGCGAATCTTGAAAGCGTCTGTGGCTTTGAGCATGCCTTCACGCAGATCGGCCGTTATGCGATCCATTCAGCGGTCATAAAATCAACACACCTTCCCAAGCGAAAAATACGGCCACCCAGCGCAGCAAGTTCTGCGGCGGCTACAATGCGAGAACTGAAATAACGCGTTGCTCGTCACGAGAGCCATGAACGAAAGCTGGACTCGTGAGTACGTGCCCGGCCTGAAGAGATAGTCTGAATGGACATCCGCGAGTCGGATAGAGCACTTGCACAGGAGCCAAGGTCGAGACCTGATACCACGTGTGCCGAGCAACCGGCATCATGCGATCGGATTCGGACGCCTTCATTGGCCACATGCCGTCGCCGGGGCAATCACACCTTAGGGCGCGAGCGTTATACACAATGGAGTTGCCGACTACAAAAAATCGAGAAAACCGCCGATCTGGCTTTTGGACAGATCAAACTATCATCGAAAGGAGAGATTGCATGATTTCCGAGGTATTCATCACCTGTGCAGTCACGGGGGCTGCACCCGCGAAGCAGCCGAATGTGCCGATAACCCCAGAGCAGATTGCGCAGGCGGCGATCGAGGCGACGCGGGCGGGAGCAGCGGCGGTGCACATCCACGTACGGAATCCTGAAACCGGAAAAGGTTCGCGGGATCCGACGCTTTTTCGGGAAGTGGTGCTGCGGATCCGCAAGTCAAACGTAAACCCGGTGCTCAACCTAACTGCCGGCATGGGCAGTGACCTCGTGTTGGGCGGGCCGGACTCTCCTCTGCCGCCGGAGCCGCGGACGGATATGCCGGGTGCGATCGAGCGGCTGGTACATGTGGAAGAGCTGCGCCCCGAGATTTGCACGGTGGACTGTGGTTCGATGAACTTCGGCTCTGGTGAATTCATCATGGCCAACACGCCGGGAATGCTGAGCGCGATATGTGCGCGCGTACAAGAGCTTGGGATCCGCCCTGAGCTAGAAGTGTTCGATACTGGTCATCTGGTCCAGGTGCACGACTTGATCAAGGAAGGGGTTATCGACAATCCACCGCTAATCCAACTTTGCTTGGGCATTCGCTACGGAGCGCCCGACGATCTCAGCACTCTGATGGCGCTGGTGCATCAGCTTCCGCCGGGCGCCATGTACTCGGCCTTCTCGATCGGTCGGAAGCAGCTTCCATACGTGGCCTTAGCGCCCTTGGTTGGCGCCAACGTGCGGGTGGGATTGGAGGACAATCTGTATCTCTCCTGCGGTCGGCTAGCGACCAACTCCGAGCTCGTGCAGAGGGCAGTCGAGATTCTTGAGAGGATCGGCGTACGCGTGATGAGTCCGGATGAGATGCGCGAGAAGCTCGCGCTCAAAGTATCTTGAAATATCCAAAGCTCATTTCAAAGTTCGCATCTGAGAGGCGACCGCGATCGGTCGGACTTTGGGGAGTGAGGACTATCGGCGTCAGCTACCGACATACCGCCGCGTCTTGACCACCATCTTCGCGTGCGCTCAGCAGGCCACGCGTGGCCTGCACGGTCTATCTTCAACGGGGTCGTATCGCCCCCGATGGTGCCGCTAGGCCGAGGGGCGCTGTCCGGGGTAGAGCGGAGCGTGGACGAGGTGCTCGAGATGGATCTTATGCGGGAGTCAAACGTCTGGAGTTCAAGCAGCGGCTGCGGGCGGCGCCACGGGGGGCTGATCTGTTCGTCGATCTTCGGGTTTCGGCGGACACTGCTACAGTCGAAGATGGACGACGCCCACCAGTTCAACGCGTCCGCAAAGGGGTGGACTGGTTCACATAAAACTGGCTGCAGGAGGCAATGGCGCGAGGCGCGCATAACGCCACGGCGATCGTCGATCGGTTGATGCACCACAGCCACGTCATCTCAATCCGCAGCCACAGTTATCGGTTGAATGAGAAGCGTCGCAGTGGGTTTCTGCAAAAGCCAGCCGCATTACATGCCAAATCGGAGAAGAACGCAAGCCGCTTGTTACAGCACTGTGAGGGGCGCGCTTTGCGGGCTGCTTGCTTCAGTTCGAGCAAAGCAATAGGGGTTTGCTTCCTTATGTAGCCGCGGGATAGGCCGCAGTGCTCGACAGCGCGATCGAAATCCTTTGCGACGCGATCCCGGTCGCGCGTCGGGTTGGTTCCTTCCAAGCCTATTTTGGATGATATGTGCAACTTTGCACGGTTGCAGACGCGTGGCCGAGTACGATGCCCTGCAGATTGCTGGAGTTCTCCGCAGCGCAGCCAAGTTGCACGGTAACCTCGAGGCTTGTGGTTGAGTACATCACTAAGCCGTCAGCTCACTCAGCTCGGCCATGAAGTTCGGCTGATCCCGGCCGCCTATGTAAAACTGTTCGAGAAGCGAAAAAAGAACGCCCCGATCGATGCCGAGGCGATCTGCGAAGCGGCGTAGCAGCCGACCATGCGGTTCGCGGGCTGCGAATAGTGAACAGGCAACGGGCGGCGGGCCCGCTGTTTGGGAGCTGTGATCTGTCCGTACGGCCGCGAACGCAACTCATCAACGCGAGCCTGCGGCACCCTCACTGATATGGTGAGCCCTCCGAAGTGTCCGTCGCACTGGCGATGTTTGTCCTATACTTGGGGACATTGTGCTAGCGTTTGGCACGAGAGGCCCCGGTCGTCATTCGACGTTCCGTCTTGTCGTGTCCGCCATGTTCGATTCCAGATGTCTATGTCCGGAAGCGGACACCATGCTGCAAGAATTCCGCGGGCACGGCTCGAAGCATGCAGTTTTACCTTCTCCAAGCAAGTCTCGTAACGAGGTCGATAACGGCACGCCGCTTGCTTTGATGCGGTGACGGATTCGTAAGGACATGGGGCCTTGGGGTAGCGAGTCCTGGGAGTCACTTGTGGAACAGATCACGAGGCGAGGCCGAACCATTACCGCCCGGGCGGGGCGCACTGGATGGCTACCGTTGCCGGTCGACGGGAGATGCCATGACGCTTGCAGGTAAGGCGCCCGCACGTATTGAAGAAAGTCTCGCGCTTGCGCGCTTGCCCGCCTTACGCACTAACTGCCCGCGTCTGGTCCGACGCCTTTTTGATGGATTTCTGGATTCGGACGAAACGACTAGTGACTCAAGATGAGCATTGATGTGCATCTTCTTATTAACGGTCAATGGGAGGTGGGCAAATCCGGTTCACAACCTAACATCGATCCAGGAACCGGTCAGGCGGTCGGTGTCGTGACATTGGCAGATGCGGCTCAGGTCCAGGCCGCCCTGAAGTCTGCACAGCGCGCTTTCCCAGCGTGGAGCATGCAGATGGGCCAAGCACGAGGGGCAATACTGAAGGAAGCATCAGCCCTGCTGGCGGAGCGGATCGAAGACGTTGCGACGGGGCTTGTCCAAGAATCTGGCAAGACGCAGGCCGACGCCATAGGTGAGCTTCGACGCACGATCGAAACGCTGGCGTGGAATGGCGAGGAGGCGAGCCGGATTAGCGGGAAGGTCCATCAAGGCCTCGTCCTTGGCAGCACCCGGTTGTCTGTACCCACCCCTTTGGGGGTAGTCGTCGCGATTACGCCGTGGAACTTTCCCGCTGTGGTGATCGGTCGCAAATTGGGCGCCGCGTTGGCCGCGGGTTGCACGGTAGTTCTAAAGGCTTCTGAATTCACACCCTACACTGCACGATCGATCGTTCAAGCGCTGGTGGACGCTGGCATGCCGGATGGCGTCGTCAATCTGATTTTCGGTGAGCCAGCGGCCGTCAGCAGGCAACTGATGGCGTCCCCTCTGGTTAAGGCAGTTTCTTTCACCGGCTCCACGAGCGTTGGCAAGCAGCTCGCAGCACTAGCCGCGCTAAACCTCATTCGCCCGATTTTTGAGTTGGGTGGGCACGCGCCGGTAATCGTTTGGAACGATGCAGATATTGAGAACGTCGTGCGAGTCATAGCTCCCGCGAAATTTGGGTCGGCGGGCCAGTCATGTGTGGCGCCCACGCGCTTCCTCGCGCATTATTCGATTCACGATGCACTGGTTGATGCGCTTGTCGCGAAAGCAAGGACCTACAAGCTTGGGCATGGCGGGGAGCACAGCACGACGCTCGGGCCCGTGGCCCACGCTGGACGTGTAGCGTCTTTTCTACATCTCGTTGAGGATGCCGTCGCCAAAGGCGCCGTGATCAACACCGGTGGCAAGAGGCTCGATCGTTCTGGCTTCTATGTTGAGCCGACGGTACTTTCGTCCGTGTCACAGGACGCCGAGATCCTGCTCGAAGAACCATTCGGCCCTGTTGCTACGGTCCAGTCTGTTGGGACGATCGATGACGCTGTCGAATTGGCAAATGCCGGAGAATATTCTTTTGCCGCGTACGTCTTCACCGATTCGATCGGTATACGTGACCACTTGGTGCGTCGTCTAAATGCATCGAACATTGGCGTCAATCAAACTGCATTTTCTCAACCCGATGTTCCCTTAGGGGGACTTGGCAACAGCGGATACGGATACGAAGGCGGGACGGAAGGCGTACTTGCTTATATGCATCTTCGATTGATCAGCCAGTCACCGAGCTGACCTTCCAATGTGAAAAATCCGGAAAATCCCTAACGCTCATGTCAAACTTGATAACAATCCGAGAAGTGCTCGCGAGTCCAGGCCTTGGCTCATTCTTTTTCGACGACCAAGCAGCAATTAAGGCCGGCGCACAGAGCGAGGGGGCAGCCTACATTGGTCAAGCACAAACGCCCGGCTTCAGGGCAATTCGTGAGCCCTCCGAGTCAGTGTCCGTCATGCTTGTGCTAAGCGACGGATATGTAGCGAAGGGCGATTGCGCAAGCGTGCAATACACAGGGGTCGGCGGCCGTGAGCCGCGTTTCCACGCGGATCAATTGGCGACCCAGATGGAACAACAATTGGCGCCACGTTTGAAGGGCTTGGAAGTCCGATCTTTTCGTCAAATGGCGATACTTGCCGAAAAGATTATTGATGAATCGTTGCAATCCCCACGTGCAGCCGCGTATGGAATGTCACAGGCGCTGCTCGATGCTGCCGCTCACGTTGCGGGTCATCATCTGATGGCGCAAGTAATCAAGGACGAATGGCAGATCAAGAGGCCGTTAGCGATCGTGCCGATATACGGCCAGTGCGGCGACGAGCGTTACAGGAATGTCGACAAGATGATTCCCAAGAACGTCCCGGTCTTGCCGCACGGCTTGATCAACACGCCAGACCTGGTTGGTGTCGATGGAGAAAAGCTTGAAGAATACATTCGTTGGGTGAATAGACGAATTGCGCAATTGCGCAATTCGGATCACTATCATCCAGCAATCCACATTGACGTTTACGGCCTGATCGGCGCGTGCGCTGCCGGTTCGATAGACTTGACTGCGAAGATCATCCAGCGGCTCGAATCCGCGGCCTATCCGCATCAGCTACGCATCGAACATCCCTTGGATGCTGGTGGCCGGGACGCGCAGATCGAAGCATTAGGTACCCTGCGCCGCGCCCTCAGAAGTCGCGGCTGTAAGGTGGTCATCGTCGCCGACGAGTGGGCGAACACTGCTGATGACGTGCATCTGTTTGCAGAGGCTGGAGCGGCAGATATGGTGCACATTAAGACGCCGGATCTCGGGTCCCTTCACAACACCATCGACGCCATACTGGATTGTCATAAACACGGCGTCGGGCCATTTTTGGGCGGTAGCTGCACAGAAACGGATTTGTCCGCGCGCGCTACCGCCAACGTCGGCATTGCCACCACGGTCACGCAGGTACTGGCCAAGCCAGGCATGGGTTTTGATGAAGGTTTCAGCATTGTTTTCAACGAAATGCATCGCGTATTGCGCGTCGCGCAGATGCTCAGTCTGATCGACTGAATGGGTAACGATCATGAGCGGTGTCAATAGATGCACATCCGCCCGTGACGACGCCCACAACTCGTGTGAACTCTCGCGGATTGCCACTGTTCCTGTTCTTAGTAGCGTAGAAGTAGAAACTCTCGATTTACCGGCATGGTAAGGCGGCGACGGCCCACGAATTAGGCGGGTGTGATCCTGGCTCGTCGATCGGGGAAGTCGGTCGGATCGCTGTCGAGCTCGGTCGATAGCGTATCTCGATGGAGGACGTTTTGCACTTGGTCGCTAGTGTCCTGTCCTAAAAATTCGCCGGGTTGCGTGAGTTTCTGGAGAATAAAGTCGGCAGTAGCAGTCTAGACGAAGGGGCGAGCATCTGCATTGTGGGTGCGGATAAATGGGTACATTTTTTTTACCAGGCCGGCGGTAGATTCGAACGATGCCCGCCCGATCGCGCGTTGGGTGATGAGTGCGAAGAGGCGTTCGACCTGGTTAAGTCAGGAGGCCTAGGTTGGTGTGGGTGAATGTGCCAACGCGGGCGTCGGGCAAGCCTTGGGATGCGTGTGGGTGGCGTAGTTATCGACGACGAGATGGATGTCCAGGATGTCCAGTTGGGGCGGCACTTACTTCGATGTGGTGCAAGGCGAGGAACTCCTGGTGACGATGGCGGGGTTTGCAATGAGATGATGATTGCGCCATCGAGCGCGCAAAAGGCGGCGAGCACGGTGGTCGTGCCATGACGCTGGTAGTCGTGGGTGACGCCTTCGATGTAGCCGAACTCCATAGGAAGCGTGGGCTGGGTTCGTTCGAGGACCTGAATTTAGCTTTTCGCATCGACGCAAAGCACCACGGCCGCGGATTGAGATAGTGTCGCGCAGCTTCTCGACAAAGAAGGGACCGGTTGAGAGTTTGAAGCTGCGGGTACGGTGAGGCTGCAGCCCGAAGAATTGGAACAGGCGATGAACGGTGGTTTTGGCAATGCCCGTCTCCTTGGAATGGCGCGCACGCTCCAATGGGTTGGGGCTTTGGGCTTGCGAGCGAGTGTCTAGGTGATCGGCCGCAGCCTTATCCTCAACCGTGCGGGGCCTGCCAGTACGCATCTCGTTGCAGAGCCCCTCGATCCGATCTCCGATGAAGCGATTGCGCCATTTGGCGATCGTATAAGAGTCAACATCAGGCCGCGTCGTTACGATGGCATTGCTCGGCTCACGTTCCTAGGCCAGCACGATCTATGTCCGCAGCGTCAGCGTCGCAGGGAGCGAGCGCGACGGTGTTATGGCCGTGAGCTGCGTGCGTTTGGCGCTCGAAATTGTCAGCGTCGCCTTCGGCCGTCCGGTGCGCATCGGGTATCCCCCTCGATCAGAATACTCGAAACCAATGCAATAACCATGCTACGAACTTGCAGAACAGGACACTAGGTCAGCTCGCTCACTAGGCTGATTTGTTGCGGTATTAAGACCAAGTGGTACCAAAATGCGATTGCAGAGCTGCTGGCGAGTCTGATCAACACGAGCGCGCTCGTCGCTCATCAACAATCGCGGCTCCCGGTCTCCGCAATCTTATTTGCGATGCCTTTCGGCATCAGCGTAGCGGCCCCGTACGTGTGAGGACAGCGCGGTCGGTCGCAAACTAGGGACTATTCGAAGCACTGAAGGTATTCAGTTTCCCGACACCGACGACGCGCATCTACACGTCGGTATGCAGACAGACCCCTGGATCAAAGGCTACCAGCCTTAGTAGGTTCGCTTTTCGCGTTTCTCAGGTAAGCGAGGGAAGGCATTCCGGAATACATGCGTCAAGCAAATGTGGTCTGACTGGCGATTTGCGGAAAGTGTTCGAGCAAAAGGCAGCCAAACTCCAAGACACTACGATCGCCTCGTCGCAAAACATCTGCCTCGTAGCGGAATCCAAATGCATCGAACAACGCAGCTTGCGTGCATAATGCTGCCTTTACGAGACAATCCTCCTAATCGCATCACGGCTTTTTGTGACGGATACTCCCCCGATAGCCATTGCCAACTCATCATTGCATCTTCATCCTCAATCACGCACGACAGGATCACGCCAATGGAAACTGCCCATGCATCTCAAGTGTCGTCAATCGCGCCAGTCGCACTCAGGGAGCGAACCGGATCGATTAGCACCGCGGAGATAGTCTCAATGTTGAAAGGGGAGATCACCGGTCTACACATCAAGCGAGCCTTCAGCATCGAAGTCGCTGAGGAGATCTCCGCGAATTTTATTCGCAATCCCGGTCGCAAGGAGCGCAAAGATGGCGTTCCCGGACAGTATATCGGCGCATCTCACTACAAGAAGGATGCAGCCACCTATTTCGCTGAGTCGGAAACTGCGCGACCGTTCGTCGACGCCCTTTTTGGCAATTTAGTTGATCCGGTGCGCGGACTATTCGACGCGTTGAAACGCGAGCTTAGCGGTCATGGCATTGAGTTGCGGCTGGCTCGTTCAGAGCACGGTCAGGCCAATGTTTGCCGTGCGCTTTGGTGGTCTGGAACCGGAACGTATGCTTTGGAGCCCCACGACGATGTCGCTCAAGTCCTGTGTGCCGGGAACGGTTACGAACTTGCTGCGGTGGCGAACAACATCGTCGTAGCGCTCAACTTCTATCCCAGTATGCCCGAGGAAGGTGGCAACCTGCGGATCTGGAGCCATAAGCCGACGGTCGCGGACCGAAAGTCGCAGAGTGTTGAAACCACGGGCTACCCCTATTCGACAGATTATCTCAAGGCTGTACCTTCCCACGATTTTAAGCTCAACGTCGGGGATGCCGCGCTGATCGACGGTGGTTTCATTCACGGAGTCACTCGACAATTTGGCAACGGAAAGCGTCGCCTCCTGCTGAACAGCTTTTTTGGGTTTGCGCGGCCGGATCTCGTTCTTTGGTGGACTTAAACTCGGACATCGTTGTGACTGGGTATTACCCGCCGTCTCAAAGGGAGCGCAGTACACCTTTCTGCGTTGCGCAGGAGTTGTCGGTGGAACCGCGCACAAAGACCCGTGCAGGTGGAGCGACGTCGATTTTGTCGTATGTCTTCTGTGTAGCTAAGGAACTCCTGTGATGCTGGACTTGGCATTTGAACTTGTTCGGTACCTCGGCATTTCCATCTCACGTCAGCCTGGGAACTCAAGCCCGTCGGCGAGTTGCCGACGCGACGTACCAAGTGCGGTTGAGGGATTGTGCCTGATGCAGTGCGGTCCGAGTTCGCACGAACTAAGGGAAAATGACAGCGCCAGGCGGGCATGCCACGCGAAGTGGAGCTCGATGTTCTTGTCCTCGGTGGAGGACATACGTACCTTTCCCGGCGCTCCATCTCGCGGAGGACGGTGCACACGTCGCCGCGGCAGCCTGAAATCGAATTTGGTGGTTCGGTTGCAAGGTCGGTCTACCAACGCGAGCATGTGGGTACGCCGGACATTCCTCACCATTCGCTTGAGTAGGCGTTTGATAAATGCCTGATCGAGTTGCTCGGTCGCGGGCCACAAAGGCGTTCGATCTAATCGAGAGGTACAGAATTGGATGCTGACCCGAGCATGTGGATAGTTGGGCTCGCGCGTAGGGAATTGGAGATCTAGGCTATGCCAAACAGTCGCAGCGCCGTGGTGCTCCCGTCGAGGTCCTCATCCCGAGAGAAGCGCGCCTCAAAGGTTGGTCCCAGCGACCAGGCCGGTGCGCTCCTGGATACGCGCGCCGACACGATTCAGCCCTTAGCTTATGGCGTCGCGCTCGCGGCGGGGACGTGGACGTTGGACCAGAGTGATGCTCTCGCCTCCAGCAACAACGGTTCACGCTGGAACGTCGATACCACAAGCAGATTGGTGGCGCGGCTCTGTCATCACTGCCGCCGGTACCTATGCGCGTGGGGTGTGATAAGGTAAGACCAGACTTTATCTGCGTACCATAACTTCGTGACCATTCTCTGTCAGAGAACTTGAGAGCATCGATCTTGCGCGAACTGCGGGGGCGTCGGCCGCGAGACAGCTGCTCAGCTCATTTCGCTTCGTCGGCGAAGAGCGGCTTGTGTTAGGCAGTATCGATGACTAGTACGGTCGTCTACACCCGCAGGCCTGTGTTGTATGAACAAAAGACGAATTGGGTTTTGTATGTGGATGCAACCGTTTTTAACAAACGCAGCGTCTGCCGAGAGCGAGTCCGAACGCCGCGTCACCTCCGGCGCGCTACTCAATCTTAAGACGCGGTTCGAACGTTTCATCGCGCGTAGATCTTGCGGGCCTTAAAGCGCTAATTATTCGTCCCTAGATGAGGTACCATGTCGCTAAATGCTTACGAGGTTTTTGTTGCGATCGCGGACCGCGGTAGCTTTGCCTCAGCTGCGAATCAGCTGAATCTATCGCCGTCAGCGGTTAGCCATGCGCTTGCGTCGTTCGAGCAAGAACTCGGCTTTACACTCTTTGGCAGAAATCGCAGCGGCACTCGCCTAACCGCTGGAGGTAAAGCCCTGCTGCCGACAGTGAGAGAGGTGCTGCAGTGCAAGGATAAGTTGAGACAGCAGGCAGCGAATCTTCTCGGGTTTGAGTCGGGGACTGTGCGCATCGGCGCGTTCACTTGCGTCAGCGTCGCGTGGCTGCCGAAAATCATCCGCTCGTTCGCTGCCCGCTACCCCAAGATAGAGGTGTCCATCGAGCAAGGCGGGTACGACGATGTTGCCAAATGGATCACGAACAGCCAGGTTGATCTGGGCTTTACTATATTCCCTGTGCCGCCCGGGTTAGACGCAACGCCACTGTATGCGGACCCGCTTATGTGTATCGCGCCATTGGGCTTCGCGCCAAAGGGTAAAGCATATTTCACGGTTCCTGAGTTGGCCGACCACAATGTCGTGCTACAAGACTATGGAAAGGAAGCCGAGCAGGTTCTAGCTAAGCACAAAATCCCGATTCGATCCGGCGCGCGGGCAATCGACGATGCCGCCATCCTTGCAATTGTCGAGAGCGGGCTTGGAATAGGCGTCATGCCTCAACTGGCACTCATCAGCTATAAGAGTGCGGTCCAAGTGTTTCCGCTATACCCACTAGAAAGTCGAGTCATTGTGCTCGCCTCGCTATGCCAAGAAAGCCTAGCGCCTGCGGCCAAAGTGATGCACCAACATATCCGAACGTTTGTTGCCGGTTGGTCCAACAGTGAGGGCGGCAGTCAAAGCTGATCCCGACATGGATGCAGGCGAACCGCGCAGCGCAGCCAGTTCGTGCTCAAGACATCCAGAGGCTCTTCTTCACACCAAAATGCGAATGCACGGACGCAAGTGTAGATCTGATCTCGCGAAGACCGGTGGAGGGTAAGCGTCGTTCTCAGGCCACGGCTTTGAAGGCTTGAGCTCGGTAGGCCCAGGGCAGTAGCTGGTCGATGTCGCGGTTTGGATGCCCGTTGACGATCCTTGCCAGGACGTCGGTGAGATAGGCGAGCGGATCGACGTTGTTGATCTTGCAAGTCTCGACCAAGGTTGCGACGACGGCCCAATGTTCGGCGCCCCCGTCGGATCCGGCAAACAGCGCGTTCTTGCGACTGAGCTTGATGCCACGGATTGATCGTTCGACCGTGTTGTTGTCGAGTTCGATGCGGCCGTCATCAATGAAGCGCGTTAAGCCTTGCCAGCGCGAGAGGGCGTAGCGGATGGCCTCGGCGAGCTTGATCTTCTGGCTGATGAGAGCCAGCTTGGCGCGCAGCCATACCTCGAAGGCGTCGGCCAGTGGTTGGCTCTTCTGCTGCCGCACGAGGCGACGCTCCTCCGCGCTGCGGCCGCGGATCTCCTTCTCGATCGCGTAGAATGCGGCGATGTGCTTCAGCGCCTCGCTCGCGATTGGAGCGGGTCCGGCTGTCGCGAGTTCGTAGAAGTTGCGCCGCATGTGCACCCAGCAGAAGGCGAGCTCGACCTCGCCACGTTCGGCAAGCTTTGGATAAGCGTTGTAGCCATCGACCTGCAGGACGCCCTTGAAGCCGGCAAGATGGCTGAACAGCCGCTCGGCTTTGCGGTCGGGTGCATAAACATAGGCGATGCCGGGCGGATCGAGGCCGCCCCAGGGCCTGTCGTCGGCGGCATAGGCCCAGAGCTGGCCGGTCTTGGTGCGCCCTCGACCGGGATCGAGCACCGGCACCGTCGTCTCGTCGGCGAACAGCTTGAACCTCGCGCGAAGCACCGTGAGAAGGCGCTCATGCAGCGGGCGCAGATGGAAGGCGGCATGCCCAACCCAGTCCGCCAGTGTCGATCGATCGAGAGCGATGCCCTGGCGGGTATAGATCTGGGCCTGCCGGTAGAGCGGCAGATGATCGGCATATTTGGACACCAGAACCTGGGCGACGGTTGCCTCCGTCGGCATGCCGCCCTCGATCAGCCGGGCCGGAGCCTCGGCCTGCAGGACGCCATCTTCGCAGGCTCGGCAGGCGTATTTGGGACGTCGGGTGACGACAACGCGGAACTGCGCCGACACCATGTCCAGCCGCTCGCTCTTGTCTTCGCCGATCTGATGCAGGCGCCCTTGCAGCAGGGACAGGTCTTGTCGTCGATATCGACCACGACCTCGATCCGCGGCAGATGCGCCGGTAGTGCTCCGCGATTGTTGCGGCGCTTGCGTGCGCGCTCCGCCCGGCCCTCCGGAGCTGTCGCGTCTTGGCTGGCTTCCGTACAGGCCGCAACCGGAGCGGGCGCCGGCGAAGCTTCGCGCTCGATCTTCACAAACTGGCGCCGCGCAGATGCGACCAGCTTGCGTCAGGATAAGTCCTGGAAAGGAGGAAGAATGTGATCTGAAACCTTTCAACGTGACCCAGAGGGATCGACGCCCTCACGGCAAAGGCGGAGCCCGCCAGCCGGAAGCGAGTCTTGCATGGGTGGCGGCAACGTCATTCGTGAAGCGTAGACAGCGGGTACTGAAGCCCTGTGGCAGCCTCGAAATCATGGTCGTGCTGAAGCCTTCGCCGTGTTGGATCCGGGGGCAGCACTGGAAAAGCCGTTATGGTCAGGCTTACCGGTTCGGCCGGGGTCTCAGAGCAGGGCAAAGGTACGGGATGGGCCACCAGGAAACCTGAGAGGTCCCGTTTGTGTCCACATGAATCGGCCGGACAGGAGCACCGGCCTGAACAATGCTCCGGGCCCGATGACCGACTTGGCGAACATCGGGAGCGCAGACGCGAACACGAAACGCCAAGGCATGTGGAATCCCGAGGCGAAGACATAAGCTGAGGGACACGCGCGGCGGGAAGTCGTAGCGGCTTCGTAGTACCGAGGAAGGCGGGGAACTGGGCTCACCGGGACCCGCTGGAGGGAAGGGAGCCGCCACGCGTTAAGACCCATTGACGAGAAACACGGGAGGGAACGCTGAGTCCCACAAACCTGTCCACGAAACGACAATGGATAGCCGATCTGGCGAGGCAACATCCTGAGCGGGTGCTGACCTCGCTGCATCACCTGATCGATCGTGAATGGATGCTCGAGGCCTATCGTCTGACGCGCAAGGATGGCGCGCCCGGCGTCGACGGCATGATGGCGACGGACTATGAGGCGAACTTGGACGTCAATCTTGATGATCTCCTGGCGCGCATCAAATCCGGCCGCTACATCGCGCCGCCGGTGCGACGGCACTACATCCCCAAGGCGGATGGCACCGAACGGCCGCTGGGCATCCCGACACTGGAAGACAAGGTGGCGCAGCGGGCGATTCTCCTGCTGCTGGAGCCGATCTACGAGACGGACTTCTTGCCGTGCTCGTACGGGTTCCGATCGGGACGATCGGCCCATGACGCTCTGCACGCCCTACGTACAGGGTTCATGGAACAAGGGCTGCGCTGGGTGGTGGACGTCGATATCTCGAAATACTTCGACACCATCGACCACGCACACTTGCGCCGATTCCTCGACCAGCGAGTCACGGACGGTGTCGTCCGGAGGATGATTGATAAATGGCTGAAGGCGGGGGTGGTCGAAAAGGGCATCCTGCGCCGCACGACTGGTGGAACACCCCAAGGCGGCGTGATCTCGCCACTGCTTGCAAACGTCTACCTGCACTATGTGCTGGACGAATGGTTCGAGTATGTGGCGCGACCGCGGCTCAAGGGGCGGTGCCAACTGGTTCGATACGCTGATGATGCGGTGATTGCCTTTGAGGACCACCTGTCCGGCAAGCGATTGCTGAACGTGTTGGCCAAGCGGCTTGATCGGTATGGGCTTCAACTCCATCCGACCAAGACCCGCTTCGTAGACTTCCGGTTCAAACGCCTCGGCGGGCGTCATCCTGCGACGGCGGGGACCACGTTCAACTTCCTTGGCTTCACCCACGTGTGGGGTCTGTCGAGGCAAGGCAAGAATGTCGTCCGTCAGATAACGGCAAAAGACCGCACGCGCGCTGGCTTCTGTGATGGAATGGTGTCGGCAAAACCTGCACTGTCCATTCCGGGAGCAGCACGCCCATCTGTCGCGGGTGATCCGGGGGCACTGCGCCTACTACGGCATCTCCGGAAACGGCCGACGCATCAGATGGTACCACCACCAAGTCACGCGGATATGGAGGAAATGGCTCGCACGGCGTGGCCGCCACAGCAATCTGCCGTGGACGCGCTTCCGAGCCATGCTCGCGCGATACCCGCTGCCAACAGCCAAGATCGTCCACCAATATGCCGTCTCGTGAGCGAAGCTTGCGCGTGAAGAACCGGATGCGGGTAATCCGCTCGTCCGGGTCTGTGAGGGGCGGGGATGGCAACACCCCCGCCTACTCGGCAGAACGCGAGCGTGCCGGACAGGGCGTCCGCACGCGTCTCTCGGGTCATGGTCTTGTAAGCCTGATAGCCATCGCAATGGATAATGCCGCGGTAGCCTTCGAGCAGCCTCAAGCCATGAACGGCGCCGCGGCCGGGTGCATAGGCGTAAACCACGCCAGGCGGGTCAGGTCCGGCCCACGGCCGGTCATCGCGCGAGAGCGCCCAGAAGTAGCCCGTTTTGGTCCTGCCGCGCCCCGGATCCAGCACCGGCGCCGGGGTCTCATCGACACAGAGCTTGGGGGACTCGAGTAGAAGCTTGCGCAGACGATGCCACAAGGGCTTCAATTCCTGGGCGGCATAGCCGACCCAAAAGGCGAGCGTGGAACGGTCGATGGCGATACCGTGGGTCGCCAGCATCTGTGCCTGGCGGTAAAGCGGCAAATGCCAATGATACTTGGCGTCGATCACATGTGCGACGAGCCGCTCGGTCGGCAATCCACCCCTGATCAGTCGCTCGGGAGCAGCGTGCTGGAGAACGACCCCCTGGCAGGCGCGGCAGGCCAGTTTGGGCCGGCAGGTGACGATGACGCGATACTGCGCCGGTACGACGTCCAGCCTCAGGCTCTCATCGCGGCCAATCTCAACGAGATCGCCTTTGCAGGACGGGCAGCAGGTTGCAGTCGGCATCAGCGTTTCGACGATGCGTGGCAAATGCTCCGGCAGCTTGCCATGATTGGCCCTGCGCTCGGCAGCTCTCTTCTCGCGTGTTTTGGGATTGGCGCGGTCCTCGGCTGCTTCGAGAGCCGCGACAGCCTGATCGATATCCTCCAGAACAAGCTGGAGCTGATCAGCGTCAAGCTTTTCCGACGATCGACCGAACTGCGCATCTTTTGCAAGCTTGAGCAAGCGCTATGGCACGACGAGCCTGTTCATCTTCCTCGACGCGCATCGGCCTTGGCGCAAGGTCAAGGTCACCGACAGCCGCGCCGCAGTCGACTTTGCCGCGTGTATGCGTGAACTCGCCGACGTTCACTTCCCCAAGGCAGAGCGCATTGTCTGAGACCGGTAGTCCACGAGACGGGCGTACACATTCTAAGCTAAGACACTTGCTCCTTCTCAGTACGCACCGAGCGCTTTTGCAAGATCATGTCATCGAGCGTCCTTATCGGCGCGCCACGCCTTTCGTTCGTGGCATTCTCGGTTAGGGCCGGATCGGTCGGGAATGCTCCCGGCTAGACCTTCTACTCGCCCCGGTCCATTTTGGCAGGTTGAATCGTCCGTGGCGATAATCTCGCTTGGACTCTTTGAGCAAGCGATGTCGTTCCGGGACAACGATATTCAACTATCAATTTCGGCAGTTTCAAAACTCGGCCTTCCAGATAGTTTGCGTCGCGCCACCTATGAACATCCATGAGAAGACGTTCGAGGAGTCCCAGTGTCCGAGATGCCGGCCATAGTTCTTGAGAAAGCTTCAAACAATGGACCTGTTTTGCTCGGCATGGCCGAGTGTGATGTCCATATCGTGGCAAATAAGCTTAGCGAGTATGAACTGCGTTTCGTTCGCTGTAAGGTCATTAACCGAGAGCGGCCACAAGCCGATCGAGGAATTCGTCTATATATGTCGAAGAATCCTGATGCGGACGCGAGCATTATCGGAAGTCTGAATGGATACGAGGATTTGAATAGGCTGCAAGAGGCCAGGAGACATCTTATTAGGTATCCAGTGATCGGTGGCTCCAACCTGGAGATCACCAGAGAAGAAGAAGTTCGCACTAGGCAAACGGTGCCCTCAATGGGCGAGGGCCATGTTTTCGACCAAGTGTCCGAACTGTTTTCTACTCTTGCTGGTCTGACAAGGCGAAGATCTTTCGCGGTGTCGCCAGGGTGGAGCATCGCATCATGAGCCCGCTTAAGATTGCCATTGTAGGAGCAACCGGCGCCGTCGGCGCAGAGCTGATCAAGCTGTTGGAGGAGTCCCGCATCCCTGTTTCGCAGCTAGGGCTAATTGCGTCATCGCGCTCAGCCGGGCGTCAAATAACGTTTCGGGGAGGCGCTTGGCCTGTGGACGTGATCGAGGGCGCGAGTAATGCTACTTTCGATTTGGTCTTCTTCTCGGCGGGCGGAGCGATCAGCCTGGAATGGGCTCCGCGGTTCGCAGCAAGCGGCGCACTGGTGATAGACAACTCAAACGCGTTTAGAATGAATCCCGATGTGCCGCTCATTGTCCCACAAGTGAACTCCTGCGCGCTGACCTCGCGGCCAAATCGTGGGATAGTGGCAAATCCAAACTGTTCCACAATACAGTTGGTGCGAGCCATTCGTCCGCTGGTCCAAGCACTCGCCATTCGTCAGATAGTGTTGACTACGTACCAAGCGGCCTCCGGGGGAGGTTTGAGGGGCATCAACGAATTGCTGACCGGTTCAAAAAGCGTACTGGATGGAACCGATGAGTCATCCAGCCAGCGTTTCCCGGTCTCGCTTGCTTTCAACGTGATACCTCAAGTGGGCGAGTTGTCCGACGACGGGGTGACGCTCGAGGAGCGGAAGCTGATCCAGGAATCGCGCAAAATATTTAGTTTGCCGGAACTGAAGCTGACCGCAACCTGCGTACGCGTTCCCGTAACAAACGGGCACTCGGAAGCCGTCTACATCGAGTCTAGCGAGTGCGTTTCGCTGAATTACGTGCGTGAACTCCTGTCGCGCGAGCAAGGTATCCAGCTTTATGATCACGCAAGTTGCCGCCCCTATCCGACACCACGTCTGCTGGAACATCATGGCGATGTTCATGTCGGCCGCATCCGAGTAAATCCCGATGATGGCCGAGGGCTTTGGATGTGGGTGGTTGCGAACAATCTGCAGGTAGGAGCCGCACTCAACGCAGTTCAGATTGCAGAACTAGCGGTTCGTAACCGGCTTGTAGGTGAAAAATGCACGTAACGGTCCTGAAGTTCGGTGGGGCGTCCTTCCTAGAGCCCGATGACTATGGCCGAGTGGCTTCGCAGATAGCGAGGCGACGAGGTGCGGGCAAAATCGTCGCCGTAGTCAGTGCAATGTCCGGCACGACGGGCAAACTAAAAGCAGTGATGCTTGATGTCAACAATCGCGCGCCACCATCAGCTTTGGATGCAGCGCTTGCCACGGGAGAGATGCTAAGCGCATGTTTGCTGGAGGCTGCTATCAGCCGGCTTGACATCCCTGTCGCGTCACTGTGCGGCTATTCATTGGGAATTAGCACGAATTCTGATTTCGGTCGTGCTTCAATCGAAGAAGTAGATTCAACGCCTGTTTTCAGGGCGCTTAAAAATAATGACATTGTCATAGTCACGGGCGGTCAAGCAATTGATCGGTCGGGAAGACTGACCATGTTGGGAAGAAACAGTTCTGATTTGACGGCAGTGGTCATTGCTGCCGCATTGAATTGTCCATCTTGTGAAATTTACTCAGATGTATGCGGCGTGTACACTGCAGATCCCTATATCATTCCTGGTGCGCGATTGATCCCCGAACTGACATATCGGGCTACTGCTCAGATGTCTCAACATGGCGCAAAGGTGCTGCATCACCGCGCGGTGGAGTACGCGGAACGACATGGCGTCTCGATCATTTGCAAGTCGTTGCAAGGCGATGGGGAGTTCGCTGGCACGCGGGTGGGCCACGGGCGAGAGGCTCACTCCGTTGTGGTGGCTCGTGATGCGACGCTGCTCTGCTACAATGAGGTGAGCGACCGTGATCTAGCTTGTTCGAACTTAGATCAAATTGAAGTTGGCGCTATCCCGCTGACGACTCAAGGCGGGGATGCTTGTGTGTGCCTCACCAGCGACGCTGATTTCGCAATCCAAAGACTTGAACGGACCGGCCCACTTCCGAGTTCAATTGAATCAGCCACTTTAGTAAGCGAGATTGGACCTGGAGAGCCACGTCATCACCTTGAGCACGAATTTGAAAGGGCGGTCGACTTGGCCAAGCGTATTCACGGGACACTATATCCCGAAGAAGACACAAAGTTCATCGCCAAAGCCAATAAGCAGCGTTCGCCTTATAGTTCTTTGCTTCTCAGTTCCTGACCGTTTTGAGGGTGTGTACTGGCTTCAGCTGTCCAGTGATCTCTGCGGCCAAGGCCGAATCGTTCGATTCCTGTCCGGGTTCGCGGAAGCGAAGACGCTCAAGTTCGCTTACTCACCCGCCCGGTGCTCATGCCGCCTTAGGCCCGCAAACTCGTAATGCGCAACTATTCACCATCGTTGGCCACTAACTCGAACCATAGCGCCAGCTCGCATTCAGGCATCGCGAATTCATCGGCAAGCATCAATCGTTTCGGTTGGATCGGATCTTGTCGCGTTCGGTATCGTCAGACTACATCAGTGATTTCCGGCGCGCATCATCTTGCCGACAGGACTTGCCTTGATGTGTCCGAGAACGGATTATACTCTTATCAGGCGACGTCCCGGGTTGCGAAGCGAAGAAGTTCCAGCGAGCGAAGGACGTGGTCACCGGCAGGCGCGGGAGTGATTGATTTGCGGTACCTGGGCGGGGGCCGGCCGGAGCTGTGGGCTCGTTTAGCCCGCAATGCGGCCGGATCCCGCCGCTTCTTGTCTACTCATTGATGGCAGCTTGGCCTGGCGCCAGAAAGCCATCTCAATGAGCGGATCTTGTCGGCGATGAATGGATGTCGAGCGCCTTCCGTTGTCACTCACGCCGAGAGTCCCACCGACGCTGACCATCCCCTCTTACGAGGCCCGTCAGTCCAGCAACGCCATCGTTCCATACGGCGCTCGCCAGACTTGTAATAGTCCGCCTTTCTTGGCGAACGCATTTCAACTTGATCGATCGTGGCAAGTACCGAAGGATCATCACTATCACAGCTTATGCCGGGGCCGACCATCGAGGTCCCCAAGATTGAGGAAACGCCGAGGAAAGTCTGTTCGCCGATTCCGTAAACGGTTGCGCGAACCTGGCATCGTTCTCGGCCGTAATGGACGATTGCGCGCGGCTCACCATAATGGCGAGCGTGATTGAAGTGCGAGTATCCCTTCGGCACCCTCAGCGAAAGAGCGGTATTCATCCCAGAGCCGCGCTATCACGGTGAGGCACTCTTGCAGAGTTTGATGGATAACTAAGTGATTCCAGCTCTGCGGCGAGTGGCCGGAGCACCAAGACGCACTTGAATACTGTGAACGACAGAAGACTACGGGCATTGGTAGGTTCCTCGCTCCTGGTTCTCAGGTAAGTGAGTGGAGCAATCTCAGGAAGACTGGTTAATGCCACACGAGCTGCGCCGAAATGTGCGCACGCTCCGACCACCGAGTCCACACCCGGCGAAATCCGCGAGCAGCAGGCTTGCTTTGAATAAATTACTTGGAGGAAGGCGACCATGGATCAAATGACTAGCGAGTCGCTTGGTATGCAGTCTTTGGAAGACCTGGAATCAAATGTTCGCTCATACTCGCGTACATTTCCGGCCATTTTCAGTCGAGCGCGCGGCTCCATCATAGAGACGGAGGTTGGCCGAAAGGTCATTGACTTCCTCTCCGGCGCCGGAGCGTTGAACTACGGCCACAACAATCACGAGATCAAAGCTGCTCTTACTGAGTATCTAGCGTCGGATGCCGTGGTCCACTTGCTCGACATGGCAACTCCCGCCAAGATTGAGTTCATGGAGACGTTCAGCTCCGTCATACTTCGCGAACGAGGGATGCAATATCGTTTCCAATTCACTGGGCCAACTGGTGCCAATGCTGTCGAAGCGGCATTGAAGCTCTCACGCAAAATCACCGGACGCCAAAATATCATTTCATTCACGCATGGATATCATGGTGCGAGTTTGGGCGCGATTGCTGTAAGCGGTAATCGATTTTATCGCGCGGCCAGCGGCGCTCCGTTGTTTGGTGCAACTTTCATGCCCTATGATGGCTATCTTGGGCCTGGCGTTGATACGGTGGGCTATCTGCGAAAGGTATTAACGGACGAGAGCAGTGGCGTCGATCATCCCGCTGCCATTCTCGTCGAAACTGTGCAGGGAGAAGGGGGGATAAATGTTGCTCGCAAGGAATGGTTGGAAGCAATTCAGGCCACGGCAAAAGATATTGATGCCCTTTTCATCGTTGACGATATCCAGATGGGCTGTGGTCGGACAGGCGAATTCTTTAGCTTCGAGTTCGCAGGGTTATCGCCAGATATTGTCGTACTATCGAAATCACTGAGCGGGTATGGTCTCCCATTGTCAATGTTATTGATCAAGGAGGAGTTCGACGCGTGGCAGCCGGGAGAACACTCCGGTACGTTTCGAGGAAACAATCTCGCACTTGTGACTGCGACCGCCGCTGTAGATATATATTGGCGAAGCAAGAAATTATCGCAGGAAGTGGAGCGGATGGGAAAATTTATGCGGCGCCGACTCGAGTGTATTGCATCCGGTCACTGCAACAGATTTGCTGTTCGAGGGCGAGGCATGGTGTTGGGATTTGATTGTCAAACGGCAGAGATAGCAGCGTCCACGGCACGAAAGGCGTTCGAGAAGGGGTTAATTATTGAACGATGCGGATCCACTGATGAGGTAATAAAATTTCTGCCCGCACTCACGATCGACTCCGAAACACTAATTCGAGGAATTGATATATTCGAAGAGTCGTTGACGGAAACATTGAAAAAAGTCGATCCGTGATGAATTGGCTTGCGTGGTATTTCATCCAGATGAGACGAGTTGCGCGCGGTCGCGCGACAGATAGCCGCAGAGAAGTAAACTCTGCGCGCCGCGTGTCGCGGCGGCGGCGCTGCATTCGCGCGGCACGGAGAGCGCAATCCGCCTCGTCGGACGGAACTGGCGTGGTGCTGACGATAGATGGCTTCGCCAAGTACGTTTCAGTCATCCGCCGTTCCTGGCGTGCTGCGTGTAGTCGATCGAGCCTGCGGCGGAGAGATCGCGCATCGTTTGATCACCGCTACTGGCTCCAAGTGCTGTCGGGCGCGAGAACCGCATAGTGCCTACGATGCGTGTGACTCATATCGTGGTAGCGCGGTGTCACTCGTGATGGTACTCGGAGATGCAAGGCGCGAACTATCCGGGCATCGACATGTGGTGTTCGGCGGCGGTTGCGTAAAGCGCACCACGTATCTTTGTCAGCGTCAGGTCCTAGTGTCCAAGCCGCACTACGCGTCATCCCCGGCGAGGCAGGTATGCCCCGTATTGGACGACATATCACTCGCATCTGTTTTGCGCTCGTCATGGCGATTTAGTCTGTCGACCAGTATGGCGCAGTCTGCGCGGAAATCTTGCGAACAAGCGCATCGCGCAAGGCCGCGGAGCGTTGCCTGTGCTTGGTAAGAAGTCGCGCGCTCGAGGCTCGAGCCGAATGGTACGGCAATAGACGGTTTGGCTTGGCGGACACGATGATACCTCGCTCAATTACAAGTATCTTGCAAAGCAGAACGTCAGTTCGTTCAGAGTTGCGGTCAAGCGCCGCAAGGCTTTGTCGAGTAACTCGAGATCGATGCCGTAGGAGAGGCGAATTCCGGTGGGGTCGCCAAAGGCTGTGCCAGAGACAGTTGCAACGCCAGCGTCCATCAGCAGCGCGTTGACGACGCTATCGGCGTCAAGCTCGCAGCGATTGGCCTGGGTGCGCTGCTGCAAACCCCTGAGATCGAGATAGAAATAGAATCCGCCCTGCGCTGCCGGGTGGGGTACCAATGTCAGCGCTGAAAGGATCGACAGCCCGAGCGCTCGTGCATTGGCGACGTGGCGTTGCAATCGCAATTCGAAGATTGGACTCCTGGTCTCCAGATGATGAAGCAGCGCATGCTGCGCGATGACATTGGGATTAGAGGTTGTATGGCTTTGCAGCGCCTTAACCGCACCGATCACAGCGCTCGGGCCAGCGAGATAGCCAATTCGCCAGCCGGTCAGGGCCAACGATTTTGAAAACGAATTGACAATCAAGATGCGGTCGCGCGCCCGTGGCGCCACCGAGACAATCGGGTCATGGGTATATGGGGCATGAGCGAAAGCCCCATAGCATTCATCGAAAATGATCCAGAGATTTCGCTCAACGGCGAGTGTAGCGATGCCAGCAAGGGTGTCGCGACCGTAGACCGTACCGGTCGGATTGTTCGGAGTATTGACCACAATCGCCTTAGTCTTTGGTGTGATGGCTGCAATGAGATCAGGAACCCTAGGCACATAGTTGCTATGGCGGGTATCAACAAAGATGGGCTTGCCGCCGGCAAGGGCGATTTGGGTTGGGAAAGTAGTCCAATACGGAGAGGGAATCAGCACTTCGTCACCGGGGTTCAGAAGAACCATGGCTGCATTGTAGAGCGCCTGTTTGGCGCCGCTCGTCACCGCGACCTCGTCAGCTGACCAAGGTTGGGCGGTTTCCGCAGAAATCTTGCGGGCAAGCGCATGGCGCAACTCCATCAGACCGAGCGTGTCAGTGTAGCGGTTGATATTACATCTAATTGCGGCGATCGCGCCCTCACGCACAGATGGCGCGAGATCGCTCCAGATCTCTCCGGCAGTCAGATCGATGATTTCGTTGCCGCTCGCGGCAGCTGCTCTTGCGACGCTCCTCGCCGCGGCGGTGTCCGACGACCTGAACATGAACGTCCGTTGGGCCAACACGTGCGCTCTCCGCCGATCTACAATCCGAGTTATCGATGCCATTGTGGCGCAAGGGTTGCCGGATTATCCTTAAAGCAGACCCAATCATTTCCCCGTTGGCTGTATGGCCGTCGCGATAGCTAACATCGAGGCACGCTCGATGATCTGGCGGAGAGGCCGTCTGCGAGAAAGGCGTTTTGCTGCTGCAGCAGATCCGAGCACGCAGCATTTCGTACGAGTGAGGAAATAGCGTGTGGATCAGCGCCATTGACGAGAATAGGTTGTGATTGTTTTTGCATGCTGGTTCCTTTCCGGTGCGCTTGACTGGCCGGTGCACGTCAGCGATGCGTGATACACTTCTCTCCCTTTTAGATCAATTGCTAGGGTTGGTAGTTGATCGGGGCGCAGAATATTTGCATCTCGGTGCAAAGGGCGCAGCCGGGCGATGCGGACCAGGGTGAAAGCCGTTTAGTTGGATGGCCGTCGCCCGTCGCGCCACGATCTCATCGATGACGACCTTCGAGCGGTGAACAGAAACACTTATGAGCCCACTGGGTGGCCCTCAGCTGGACATCCAAGATCAACGGAACGAGCTCTCCGAACGTATCGAGCGGCACTATCGTTCTAATGGCCACTTGGTATTCGCGCAGTTGGCAGATGGCGGAATGCGTCCTCCTAGAACTCGCTCAATCTGAGCGAGCGGTTTGAACGGGTATCTGTCGTCGAGCCATGCGTCCCCTAAACAGGAAGTTCAAATGAAACGTCTCAATTTGTCCACCTCAGTACCTTGATACAGCAGCACTAGATTGAGTGCGGCGCCGCCAACTGGCGTTTATCTGACGTGAGCGGTGAAGAAGACGGATGAAACTTGAGCTCAAAAGGCCAATAACGTTATTGAGGTCCGGTTAATGCCAAACTCGAAGTATTTGGAATCTCGGTTTCGAGACCGTGCCATGGCGGGGAAGTGATGCCGAAAGAAGCCGGAAACACGGTAATGTCGTCGAGCAGCCTGATCGATCTGCTTGACGTCCTCGACCTCGAAACGATCGATGTGAACCTATTTCGCGGCAAAACTCCTAAGACTAGCGCGCAACGTGTATTCGGCGGCCAAGTGATCGGGCAGGCGATGGGCGCGGCATGCCGTACCGTCGATAGCCGGTTGCCACATTCGCTACACGGCTATTTCATCCAGCCCGGCGACCCGCAGGTTCCAATCATCTATCAGGTCGAAAGGATGCGCGACGGCAAGAGCTACTCGATGCGACGCGTCACCGCGATCCAGCATGGTAATGCGATCTTCTCGATCATGGTGTCGTTCCACGTCGAGGAGCATGGCGTACTCGACCACCAAAACAGAATGCCCTATGTACCGCTGTTCGAAGAGCGCATCGCGCACGAATTGCCCAAGCCG
Organism: Bradyrhizobium sp. UFLA01-814; assembly: GCF_046718885.1. Lineage (NCBI taxonomy): Bacteria > Pseudomonadati > Pseudomonadota > Alphaproteobacteria > Hyphomicrobiales > Nitrobacteraceae > Bradyrhizobium > Bradyrhizobium sp. UFLA01-814. The sequence continues at coordinate 58,046 of NZ_JAQOSR010000028.1, forward strand.
CCGACGGAATTCGAAGCGCCGGGAGTCCTCCGCCGCTGCTATGCGATCGAGTTGCGCCCCGTCGAGACTGGCTCTTATTTCGGTAAGAAGATTGATGACGGTATTCATGTCTGGATCAAGATCGCCGCGAAACTGCCCACCAATCCGGGACTGCATATGTGTGCGCTGGCTTACGCCTCCGATTACCCTCTGCTGGATGCAGTGTCGGCGCGCTATGGTAACCGGCCGTTCGACAACAAACTGATGACCGTAAGCCTCGATCACGCAATGTGGTTCCACCGCCCGTTCCGCGCCGACGAATGGCTGCTTTACGCGCACGGTTCACCGAGCGCACAGCGTGGGCGTGGCTTCGCGCGGGGGCTGATCTTCAAATCTAACGGCACGCTAGTGGCGACTGTCGCGCAGGAAGGTTCGATGCGTAAGCGACGCAAAGCCCTCCACCAGCGTACAGATGCGGTAAGGTTTTGACTCGCGTCGCCAAACGTTGAGCGCGGGTCCGTCGTCACTTTATGTGCATCAGTGTCGCGCTCAGCAGTATCTGGTAAAGACGTGTTTGTCCGAAGCCCGATACTATGAAACAATTGGGCTGGCCGCACGAAGCACATAGATTGCCGCCGCTTCAAGCAAGGCTAGCCTAACTGTTCGTGTGGCACGCTGATTGCTGGGGGAAAAATGATCGCCGTAAATTGGCAGCTGTGCGGTCCTGAACCAAGGAGTTCAAATGAAAACGTCCCTCTTTGTCCAAATCAGTGCCATAGCAATAGCGGCGCTGTGCAGAATCACTACAGAGTCCGGGCTCGCTAACTCACGTCTACTGTGCTCATAACGACGGACCAGATGGACGAAACGAGTCCTAAAGCCCGATAAGGTCATTTCGGGCGGTTGAAGCCAAATCCGGAAACGAGAACGTTCGGATTTATGGCTGTGCTATACTCGGCAATGATACCGAAAGAAACAGGATGTGGAATGCCAAAAACCTTAATCGACCTGCTGGCTATCCTGGACCTCGAAGAGATCGAGATAAACCTGTTTCGTGGCAACAGTCCGAACGCTAGCTCGCACCGAGTATTCGGCGGTCAAGTGATCGGACAGGCGATGGTTGCCGCATGCCGGACTGTCGAGGGACGGCCCCTACATTCGCTACATGGCTATTTCACCCAGCCTGGCAACCCACAGGTGCCTATTATCTATCAGGTCGATCGGCTGCGCGACGGCAAGAGCTACTCGACTAGGCGCGTCACCGCGATCCAGTGTGGCAATACGATTTTCTCAACCATGTTGTCGTTCCACGCCGACGAGGAGAGCGCCCTTGACCATCAGGACAAGATGACCGAAGTAGTTCCGCCGGAAAAACTCACGGCGGAGGAATTGTCCAAGCATCCGATGTTTCCAGAGATGCCGGAAATCATCCACCGCTATTATGAATCAGATCGTCCGATTGAATTACGACCCGTTGAGATCGCGCGTTATGCCGGCGAGAAGATCGACGACGGCCGCATTCATATCTGGATCAAGAGCGCCGCGAAGCTGCCGGACGATCCGGCGCTGCATATGTGTGCGCTGGCCTACGCGTCGGATTTGTCGCTGCTCGATGTGGTGATGGCGCGGTATGGCGGCACGCTGTTTGACGGACGCATGATATCGGCAAGCCTTGATCATGCAATGTGGTTTCATCGTCCGTTCCGTGCCGACGAATGGTTGCTTTACGCAAACGATTCGCCGAGCGCACAGCGTGGACGGGGGCTCGCGCGAGGGTTGATCTTCAAGTCCGACGGCACGCTGGTGGCATCCGTCGCCCAAGAGGGTTTGGTGCGCGAGCGACGCTGAAGCGTCCCGTGCGAACAACGGGAGGCGTCATCATGACAACATTTAATCGTGCTCGCGGTGACCGCGGCGTGAAACGAGCCGCGATCTGAATGAGGCGCTTGTCACGGAAAAGGGCCATTCGCCTCTCAAACATTTCAACGAAGCTGTGCTTGTCTGTATCCGCCCGTCCTGATTAACGCGCATCGCTTCGTTGACCCTGTGCCTAGCCCGCCTCTTTTTTGAGCTTCTGATTGTCGTCCACGAAGTCGTCATTCCCCTCCGGACTCCGCCCCCATCAGCTTGATTTAATCGCAGTTGGCGGCGATACAGAATGAGAAGGCACCGCCGTTGATCCCGCGTTCGCCGTGTACGGCGCAAATGGTGGCAAATGATTTGCATGCCGCTGCCGGCGTTGACGCCGAGCTTGTGAATGGAATCAGGAATCGGCCTGGGTACGATTCGAGCAACCGGCCACTTCGACGGGGCTTATCTCAATGACAGCGATTAGCCGAGTATCTGTTGCAGCACGGTGCATAGCTGCTGAGATCCTTCGCCTTGTATGCGCTGTAGGCGTCATGGCGGTGCTACTCATGACACATCCAAGGACAACAATTGGTTATTGCGGTCGCCCGCGCCCGTGACATGGCAAGATGCTCAGCCAATACCATCTAAGATGAACAGCTCTCTTCCGACCAGAAAGCAGCCGATCTACTATTTTGCGTGGATCGATCGTACAATCCTGCACTATTTCATCCCTTAGTAAGCTTGGATTGTTTGCTACTGGAATTACGGAGGCACGCCGCGACCAGGATGAGCCCCAAGAGATTGTTCTGCTGTGGGAGGACGCGGCCGAAGTTGTGGCCGACGGCGACGAGGATGATGTTTGGCAGCATCGACGCGGCTCTTGAGATAGCGGTGGCCGATCATGGAATCATGGCGGAGGAGCGTCCCAGGTCGGCCTTGAAGGGTCCGAAGATATGCATTACTGGCCTGAGATGAAGGCGCGGCGAGGATTTTTGGACCGATAAGCTAGTGTCCTGAGTCACAAGTTCGCAATCGTAGATTCGCAGTAGATTCGCGTGGCTATGCCAAGGATGGAGGCAAA
>NZ_JAQOSR010000290.1:0-5676 GCF_046718885.1 Bradyrhizobium sp. UFLA01-814
CCTCGGGCCCGATACCGGCCGGATCTCCCATGGTGATCGCAATGATCGGACGAGTCATATGAAACTTCCTCTGGTTCGGACGGCGCGAAGCCGCTCGCTGATGCGGATGAGGCTGTTCTCGTCACCGAACGCGCCCGCTTTGGTGGCGATCGGAACAGACAATCGGCCAAGAGTAAGGCCGAGCGACACGCCCGGCTCGATTTCGTCGGCAAGACGGATGCCGTTGACGCCGAAGCGCGACAGCATCGCCGCGGCGGTTTCGCCGCCGGTCGCAGCGAAGGCGCCGATCGCGGGTGCGACGGCCTCAAGAGCGTCGGCGAGCCCCTTGGCGAGCTGCGGGCCGAGCGACATGTCGGGGTGATCATCCATCATGATCTCAACCAGTGTATCGCCGCCGCCGGCAAGTCGTTTCATCACGTCCGCGGCGAGCGCCGCCCGGCCGGCACCATCGTTGAGCAGCGTCTCCGGCGCGACCGGGAAATGCGCCACGGTGCCGGTCGCCTCCAGCTCGCGCGCGGCGGCGCGAGATGCGCCGGCGAGCGAGCCCACCACGATCAGGGTGCCGGATGCGCTCGTCGGAATGCGCAGCGGCTCGACGGCATGGCTGACTTCGAGGCCGGCCAGCGCGTGCGCGAGGCCGGCGCTGCCGATGAAGAAGGTTGCGGGCGATGCATGCAGGCTCGCCTCCGCGATCAAACGCAGATCGTGTTCAGTCTCGGCGTCGCAGGCCGCGACCACGTCGCCCTCCCAGGCGAGCCTCGCGAACGTGGCTTTGAGATCGCCACCACGCACGGCAGCGAGCTTGACCTTCTCACCGCGAACGCCCGCGGTCGCGAGAACGTCGACAAGATCGGCATTCGGGTAGGTGTGGTCGCGGTGCCAGACCTCGGCCTCCTCGAGGGGGCGGCCTTCGACCAGGATACGCCCGTCGATGGTGGTGCGGCCGGTGGCCGGAAAGGCCGGCGCGAATACGCCAAAGGCCGGACCCGACCGTGACTTGAGATGCGCAAGCGCGGCGGCAGTCTCCGCTGCAGGTTGCCCCCGCAGCGTCGAGTCAATCTTCTTGAAAAGAATACGTCCGCCTTCGCAAAGGCGCGCCAGCACATCGGCATGGCGGGCTGCAGCGGCCCCGGCCGAAAGGCCTCGACTCGCGGCATCGTAGGCCAGGACGGGCAGCTGGTAGCCCGACGCGTCGGTCACCTCACCCCACGTCACCGCAGCCGCACGCCCCCTTCTGCCGAAGGCGATCGCACAGTCCGCGGCACCGGTGAGATCGTCAGCGACGATCAGCCAGCTTTGGCTTGACGCGTTTTCTTGACGCGAACCGGTATCCACTTCGCTCGAAAACGCTTTAGGGGCCATCTTCAGCGACCTGCTTCAGTGACTTTGCCTCAGTGACTTGCCTCAGTGACAACCGAGCGCGCCGCGGGGGTCACCTTGCCGGCAGAAGCCACGTTGTTCTCTTCTGCAGGCTCCTCGACGTCGCGACCAACAACGCGGGCTGTCCAGGCGGTGACGATCGGCACGAGGATTGCGGTAACCACGACGCAGGCCGCGACGAGGATAGTCGCAGGCCGCGCCGCGTCCGCATAGGCTGGATTCGCCGCGGCGACAATCGCCGGGACGGCCGCCGCATTACCGGCCGTCGAGGCCGCCGCAACACCCGCGACACCATTCCCGCCAGTGATGCGATCGGCGACGAACAGCGGGATGCCGGTCACAACCACCACGGCCACTCCCATGCCGAGGCCGAGCAGGCCGGCCTGCCAAACCTTCGACAGATCGAGGCCGGCGCCGAGCGCGAAGGCGAAGAACGGGATCATCACAGGCACCGCGCGGCTTAGGAAGTCGCGCATCTCTCTGTCGAGATTGCCGATGATCATACCCACCACCAGAGGCAGGATAGCGCCCACGAGGGTCTGCCATGGAAATGCCGAGAGGCCGGCGACGCCCAAAGTGATCATGGTGAGGAAAGGACCGCTCTCCAGCGACATGACGGTATAGGCGCCGACGTCACGCGGACGTCCATATTGGCCCATCAACGCCATATAGAGACCGCCATTGGTGTCGTTCATGGCGGCGACGATCGCGAGCGTCGAGACACCCGCGAACATGCCAGCTGCGACCGGCGTCTCTCCCAAAATGCGGCCGAAGATCAGGCCGAGGACAACGGCCACGCCAACCTTCACGATCAGCAGGGTGCCGCCCTTCTTCACAATGTAGGGGGTCGCGCGGAAGTCGATGCTCGCGCCCATGCAAACGTAGAACACGGCGAGAATTGTCAGCGCGCCGGAGAACAGTGCGCCGGTGAAGGAGCCAAAAAACTTCGGGGTATCGGGAAAGAAGGTGGCAATAAGCGCCCCGACCAACAGAGGGACCACCATCATCCCGCCCGGCACGCTCTCGATCGCCCGCTTAATTGGAACCTGCATTTCTGTTGTCCTCCCGCACACCGCGCACTTCCGATCATTTTGCGCGTTTTGCTACAAAAACGAGCAACCGCTAGCGCGTATATGCTCATATCGCGCAGCATTCAAGACATATTGCGCATTTTGCGCAAAACTGATCATTCGCTCCGTCAGATGCGATTGATTTTGCTCGCGGGAGAATGCCAGGGAATTGGGTCATGAGAGGTTGGACATGGTGCTCATCGCGCAGATGCTCGAAACGCTTACTTGGGCAACACCCACCGAAGCCCCGACTGTCGCATGCTTCGGCCGCAAGGGTGCCGGCCGGGCCCTCGCCTGCAGGCGGGACACCGCCTCGGCCAGCGGAACGTCGGCCTGTAAGTCGTCGTGCTCGCGCAGGCTTACCCGGACGTCCCTCATCTCACGCCCGCCGACGATGGCCATCACCGGCACCGCCATTTCACGCGCCACCGCGACGCGCCGCGAAAGGACCGGCGCTGTCATAGGCAACGGCTCGGATCCCGGCATCCTCGAACGCCGCCAGCACCTGTGCGCCGTATCCGGCCTGGTCTTTCGAGATCGGCGCAACCGCAACCTGGTCCGGCGACAGCCAGAACGGAAGCACGCCGCCATGTTGCTCGAACAGGATCGCAATCATGCGGCCGAGCGATCCGAAGATGGCGTGATGGTTCATCAGCGGCCTGGCCCGGCTGCCGTCGGGGGCGACGTAGGACGCCTCGAGCCGCTGCGGCAGCACGCAGTCGAGCTGCACCGTGCCGCACTGCCAGGATCGTCCCAGCCGGTCGCGCAGCGCGAATTCCAGCTTCGGTCCGTAGAACGCGCCTTCGCCGGGATTGATTGAGACACGAGGCCGCATTGCCGCGCGGCATCGCCGAGCTTCGCCTCTGACCAATCCCAGGTCGCGTCGTCGCCGGCGCGCGCCGCCGGCCGCGTGGCCAGCGCCACCTCGTAGTTGGGGAAAACCGAGGTCTCGGTAGACCTCGCCCAGCAAGGCGATGAAGCAAGCGACATCGTTCTCCACGTCCGGCTCGCGGCAGAACACATGGGCGTCGTCTTGCTCGAAGGCGCGCGTCCGCATGCTGCCGTGGACCGAACCGTGGCGAATGTCGCAGTTGGGTTAAAAGGGCCGCGAGTCCGCTTTAAGTCTCGAACGCGGACAGGATTTATGAGCACGCACCCTAGTCTGCGGCCGCGCGTCAGATTCGCGCATTACGTCAGCTGCTCCGGATCATCGGCCGCGCGCATGCGCGCGATACTGTCTTCCGTCGCCGCGCTACCGGCCGCCGCGATCGCGATCTCGCGCGCCAAATTGGTGCATTCGGCCCACATCAGGAAGAACACCAGCGGTGGCCGTTCGCGCGCTTCCAGCAGCTGCCGGCAGCGCTCGGCCGCGCCGTCGATCGCCCACCACTGTTGGGCGACCACCATGACCCTGCGGAAGCTCCGCAACGTGCCGGAAAACTTTTGCGGATCCGCGCCCACGAGGGCGCCGCAATGGTTCAGCCAGTTCAGGCCAGCGTAGATCGCAATCCCGTAGTCTTCGATCGCGGTGCCGGTGAAATCGACGACGGTCTTGTCGTGCGCGCGCTGGCGCAGGAAAGCATCGATCATCTCCGCCTGGCGGGCCGGATCGACCAGCAGCGAGATGTCCTGCCGCGGCACCATCGGGACATAGCGCATCGCCTCGAGCCGCGTGTGCTCCCAGATCGCGCTGATGTCGCCGAGCAGATCGCCGGACTTGCGTTTGCAGGCCGGATAGACCAGCACGCCATTGTCGGCGAGATCGAGATAGCGCGGGACCACCTTGTCGAGCGCGGCGAGAAACGCCGCCGGATCGCTGAGGCCGCGCAAATCGCTGGCGGCGTCCTCCGCTTGTGCAGGCTTGTTGCCGCGTGTCCAGCCGAAATTGGCCATCCCCGGACGCCCTGATCTCAACCCGGCCATCAGGTTAGTTGGAAAATGCGGCGAAGCAAATGCGGCATTTGCTGCTGCGCCGCCGTGCGTGCCCGCCGCTGCCGGTTGACGCGAGAGACCGCCGCGCCTAGCTGATGGTTAATGGCGCGCAACGCAGGTTGTTGCCGCTTTCGGGACCTATCGCCATGACCGCTTCTGATCGGCAATCGCATTGGCAGACCGTCTATCTGACCAAGGGCGAGCAGCAGGTGAGCTGGTCGCAGGCCGATCCGCAGCCATCGCTGCACCTGATCGAATCGGTTGCACCCGGCCGCGACGCCTCGATCGTCGACGTCGGCAGCGGAGCTTCGCGACTTGTCGATGCGCTGCTGGCGAGCGGCTTTCACGATGTGACCCTGCTCGATCTCTCCGAAGCGGCGCTGGCGAGCGCGCGGGAGCGGATCGGCGCAGCAGGTGACGCGGTGCGCTGGATCGTAGGTGACGCAACGGACTGGCAGCCGCAGCAGGCCTTCGACATCTGGCACGATCGTGCGGCGTTTCACTTCCTGGTCGAGGAACCAGACCGCGCGGCCTATCTCGACCGGCTGCATCGCGGCGTGAAAGCAGGCGGTCACGCGGTGATCGGCACCTTCGCGCTGGACGGCCCGGAGAAGTGCAGCGGCCTGCCGGTGCAGCGCTATGATCCCGCAACGCTCAGCAGGACCATCGGTCCGGCATTCGAGTTGATCGCCGACGAGCCGCATCGGCACGTCACGCCCTGGGGCGCGACGCAGTCGTTCCAGTTCAGTGTGCTGCGGCGCAAGTGACCGGCCGCGGAGGGAGAGGTGAAATGACGGACGCGCCACGGACGATCGGCGAGATCGCGAGCTACCACGCCCATGTCTATTACGACCCCGCGACCAGCCGGGGCGAGGCGGAACGGCTGCGCAACTGGATCGGCGAGCGCTTCCTGGTCACGCTCGGACGCTGGCACGACGTCAAGGTCGGCCCGCACGATCAGGCGATGTATCAGGTGGCGTTTGCGGCCGAGCTGTTTCCGGCCCTGGTGCCGTGGCTGATGCTGAACCACGGCAGCCTGAGCATCCTGGTCCATCCCAACACCACCAATCCGCGCCGCGACCACCACGACGATCCGCTCTGGATCGGCACGCCGCTCGCCGTCCACGCCCACAAGCTGCCCGAAGAGGCCGAGATGGAGCAGGCGCCGGCGCCGAACACGTCGCCGACACTGCGTCCCTGAGCGCCTCCGGGTTGTCCGTAGGGCAATCGCATATGACCCTTCGGCGGCTGCGGAGGTAACTCGGCCTCGTGGTTCGAGACGCGCCGCAAGCGG
>NZ_JAQOSR010000291.1:0-5615 GCF_046718885.1 Bradyrhizobium sp. UFLA01-814
TATGGCTTGTCGCCGCTGCAGGACGGCATCCTGTTCCATCATCTGTTGGCGACAAAGGGCGATCCGTACCTGCTGGTCTCGCAGATGGCGTTTGCCGATCGTGACCTGCTCGAGCGCTATCTTGCCGCGGTTCAGCGGGTGGTGGATCGGCACGATATCCTGAGGACGTCGTTTGTCTGGGAAGGGCTGTCGCGCCCGGCCCAGGTGGTGTGGCGCCACGCATCGCTGGAGGTGAGCGAGGTCGAGCTGGACGGGTCTGCTGGTCCTGGCGCCGCGCAGCTTAAGGATCGGTTTGATCCGCGCCAGCACCGCATCGATCTTGGCCGAGCGCCCTTGTTGCGGTTTGTGATCGCGCGCGAGCCCGGCAGCGCGCGCTGGCTGCTGTTGGAGCTGCAGCATCATCTGATCGGGGATCACACGACACTGGAGGTGATGCGTGCCGAGGTCCGCGCTGAGCTGGAGGGGCGGGCGCATGAGCTGACCGAACCACAGCCGTTCCGCAATCTGGTGGCGCAGGCGCATCTCGGCGCTGATGCCAAGGCGGATGAAGCGTTCTTCCGGGGGTGGCTGGCAGACATCGACGAGCCGAGCACGCCGTTCGGCTTGGGCGAGGTGCGCGGCGACGGCAGCGGGGTTCGAGAGGCGCAGCGGATGCTGCCGCAGCAGCTGAACGCACGGCTGCGCAGCCAGGCGCGACGGCTGGGGGTGAGCCTGGCGAGCCTGTGCCATCTGGCCTGGGGTCAGGTGGTGGCGCGCAGCAGCGACCGCGAGCAGGTGGTGTTCGGCACGGTGCTGTTCGGCCGCATGCATGGCGGGGCGGGCGCCGACCGCGCGATGGGGCTGTTCATCAACACGCTGCCGCTGCGGCTTGATCTTGATGGCACCGCGGTCGAGGCGAGCGTGCGGACCACCCACGCGCGGCTGGCCGAGCTGCTCGTACATGAGCATGCCTCGCTGGCGCTGGCGCAGCGCTGCAGCGGCGTTGCGGCGCCGGCGCCGCTGTTCAGCGCGCTGTTGAACTACCGCCACAACACGCCGGCGGCGGTCACCGCCTCCGCAGCCGATGATGCGCTGTCCGGCATGGAATGGCTGGGCGGGGAGGAGCGCACCAACTATCCGCTGACCTTGTCGGTGGAGGATTTTGGCGAGGCGCTCGGGCTGACGGCGCAGGTGGTGGAGCCAATCTCGGCGAATCGGATCTGCGGCTACATGCAGCAGACGCTGGCGCAGCTGGCGGAGGCGCTGGAGCGGGCGCCGAACACGCCGGTGCGGGAGCTGGACATCCTGCCACCTGACGAGCGGGCGTATCTGCTGGAGGAGCTGAACCGGACGGCTGCGGCCTATCCGTCGGAGCGGTGCATCCATGAGCTGTTCGAGGCCCAGGTGCGCCAGGCGCCGGATGCGGTGGCGGTGGTCTATCAGGACCAGCGCGTAAGCTATGGCGAGCTCAATGCACGGGCCAACCAGCTGGCGCATCATCTGATCGGGCTCGGGGTGACGCCGGACCAGCCGGTGGCGATCTGCGTTGCGCGCAGCGTGGCGATGGTGGTCGGGCTTTTGGCGATCCTGAAGGCGGGTGGCGCCTATCTGCCGCTGGATCCGGCCTATCCGTCGGCGCGGCTGCACCAGGTGCTTGCGGATGCGGCGCCCCAGCTGTTGCTGGCCGATGCGGCGGGACGATCGGCGCTGGGCGACGATGCCCTACGCGATCTGACGGTAGTGGATCTGGCGGCGGCGACGCCGGAATGGGCCAATCTGCCGGCGTCCGATCCGGACCCGCGTGCGCTCGGCCTGACCTCCCGCCATCTCGCCTATGTGATCTACACCTCCGGCTCCACCGGAACGCCCAAGGGGGCACAGAATGAGCATCGGGCTATCGTCAATCGCCTGATGTGGATGCAAAACGCCTATGGTCTCAAGGCAACTGATGTCGTGTTGCAGAAGACGCCATTTGGCTTCGATGTCTCGGCCTGGGAGTTCTTCTGGACCTTGCTTGAAGGGGCGACTTTGGTGCTGGCGCCTCCGGATACGCACAGAGATCCCGCTGCATTGGTCGACTTGATCATCGGCGCGCGCATCACGACGGTTCACTTCGTGCCATCCATGCTGGTCAGTTTTCTGGATGCGAAGAGTGTTGACCGCTGCACGTCGCTGCGGCGTGTTTTATGCAGCGGCGAGGCGCTTCCTGCCGCCAGTGTGCATAAGGTTCGGCGCCTCTTGCCTTGGACGGGCCTGCACAATCTGTACGGTCCGACCGAAGCTGCGATCGACGTGACAGCGTGGAGTTGTCCGGGTGAGTTTGATGGCGCCATTGTCCCGATCGGCCGTCCGATCGCGAACACGCGGGTGTATCTGCTTGACGGACACGGTGCGCCGGTTCCGTTTGGGGCGGCCGGTGAGCTTTACATTGGCGGGGTGGGGGTGGCGCGCGGCTATCTGAACCGGCCCGAGCTGACCGCGGAGCGGTTCATCGCCAGTCCCTTTGTCGAGGGCGACCGGCTGTACCGCACGGGCGATCTGGCGCGCTATCTGCCGGACGGCAATCTTGAGTTTTTGGGCCGCAACGACGACCAGGTGAAGATCCGCGGCTTCCGCATCGAGCCGGGTGAGATCGCGGCGCGGGTTGCCGAGCACCCATTCGTGCGCGAGGCGGTGGTGGTGGCGCACGAGGGCCCCGGCGGCGAGCAGCGTCTTGTCGCCTATGTGGTGTGCGCGCCGGAAGCAGCTTCGAACGGGCTGGAGGGAAGCGAGCTTGCCGGCGCCTTGCGCGCGCACATAAGTGCGCACCTGCCGGACTACATGGTGCCATCGGCGTTCGTGCGGCTGGCGGCGCTGCCGCTGATGGTGAACGGCAAGCTGGACCGCAAGGCGCTGCCGGCGCCCGACGATGAGGCGTATGCGCATCGCGCCTATGAGCCGCCGCAAGGCGAGATCGAGACCACGCTGGCACAGATCTGGGCCGAGCTTCTGGGGCTGGCGCGGGTCGGACGCCACGACCACTTCTTTGCGCTCGGCGGGCACTCGCTCTTGGCGGTGCAGCTGTTGAGCCGGGTCTCGCAGGCCATTGGCTTCACACTGCCGCCGACCACGCTGTTTGCCAAACCGGTGCTGGCCGATCTGGCCGCGAGTATCATGGATGAGTTGAGCCGCTCCGGCGCGCAAGACCTGGCAGCCATTGTGCCGGTATCGCGTGAAGCGCCGCTTGTGCTGTCGTTTGCGCAGCAGCGGCTGTGGTTTTTGGCGCAGCTGGATCAGAGCAGTACGAACTATCACATTCCGCTCGGGTGGCGGCTCAAGGGTGGGCTCGACCGCAGCGCCTGGCAGCGTAGCCTGGACCGTGTGTTGGCGCGCCATGAGGCGCTGCGCAGCGTGTTTGTCGCGCCGGAGGGCAAGCCCTGGGTGGAGCTGCTGCCGGAGGATGCGGGGCTGCCGGTTGTGGAGCACGATCTGCGGGACAGGCCGGATGCGGACGAGGCGCTATTGGGTCTGTGCAGGGAAGAGGCGCGCACGCCGTTCGATCTGGCGCGCGGCCCGCTGATCCGCGGCCGGCTGATCCGGATCTCGGATGAGGAGCACGTCTTGCTGCTGACGCAGCATCACATTGTCTCGGATGGTTGGTCGCTGGGCGTGTTGGCGCATGAACTCAGTCAGCTGTACCGGGCGTTCGTGGCCGGAGAAGGCGATCCGCTGCCGCCGCTTGCAATCCAGTATCCGGACTATGCCGCCTGGCAACGGCAGTGGCTGTCGGGCGCGCGGCTGCAGCGCCAGGCGCAGTATTGGCGCAACAATCTGTCTGGCGCGCCAGCCCGTCTGGCGCTGCCGACGGACCGGCCGCGGCCGGCGCAGCAGTCGTTTGCGGGGGCGACGGTCCCGATCGTTATTGATGCGGAGCTGACGCGGGAGCTGAAGCGGCTGGGCCTGCAGCAAGGCACGACGTTGTTCATGACGGTGCTGGCGGGGTGGGCTGCGGTGCTGTCGTGTCTGTCGGGACAGGACGATCTTGCGATTGGCGTGCCGAGCGCTAATCGCGGTCGCCGCGAGATCGAAGAGCTGATCGGCTTCTTCGTCAACACCCTGGTGCTGCGGCTGGACCTGTCGGGCGAGCCGAGCGTGTCGGAGCTGTTGGCGCGGACGCGGCGCACGGTCTTGGGAGCGCAGGAGCACCAGGACCTGCCGTTCGAGCAGGTGGTGGAGATCGTGCAGCCGCCCCGGGCTCTTGATCACACGCCGTTGTTCCAGGTGATGCTGGCCTGGCAAAACAACGCCGCTGGGACGTTCGGCCTTCCTGGGCTGATGGTGGAGGCGGCGGCAGACGGCTTCGATCAGGTCAAGTTCGATCTAGAGCTGAGCCTTGGCGAGCAGGGTGAGGTGATCGCTGGCACGCTGGGTTATGCCACGGCGCTGTTCGATCGCGCGACCATCGAGCGGCAGCGTGGTTATCTGCTGGCGCTGCTGCGGGCGATGGTTGCCGATGCGCAGCAAGCGGTCGGGCGGATTGAGCTGCTGCCAGCCGACGAGCGCGCGTATCTGCTGGAGGAACTGAACCGGACGGCGGTGACGTATCCTGAGCAGCAGTGCATCCATGAGCTGTTTGAGGCGCAGGTGCAAAAAGCGCCGGAGGCGGTGGCGGTGGTCCATGAGGAGGAGCGGCTAAGCTATGGCGAGCTCAATGCGCTTGCCAACCAGCTGGCGCATCATCTGATCGGGCTCGGGGTGAAGCCGGATCAGCCGGTGGCGATCTGCGTTGCGCGCAGCGTGGCGATGGTGGTCGGGCTTTTGGCGATCCTCAAGGCGGGCGGGGCGTACCTGCCGCTGGACCCGGCCTATCCGCCGGCGCGGCTGCGACAGGTTCTCGACGATGCGGCACCGCGAGTGCTGCTGGCCGATGCGGCGGGACGATCGGCGCTGGGCGACGATGCGCTACGCGATCTGACGGTGGTGGATCTGGCGGCGACGCCGGAATGGGCAAATCTGCCGGCGTCGGATCCGGACCCGCGTGCGCTCGGCCTGACCTCGCGCCATCTCGCCTATGTGATCTACACCTCCGGATCAACAGGCACCCCCAAGGGCGTCATGGTCGAGCATCGCGGCTTGGTCAATCTCAGCTTGGCTCAGATCAGGCTTTTTGGCGTTTGTTGCAACAGCCGCGTGGTGCAGTTCGCCTCCCTCGGTTTTGATGCAAGCGCCTCGGAGCTTGTTATGGCGTTTGGTTCGGGAGCCACATTGCATTTGCCTGCGGATGAGCTCCGTCAAGCGAGTAACAAGCTATCGGATTATCTGCGAAGCGAAGCCATCACGCACGCGACGCTGCCTCCAGCCTTGCTTCAGGGAAGCCAGAAGCTGGAAGGCTTGGGATCGCAAGTTCTCATTCTTGCTGGAGAGCTGCCGAAGGCAGAACTCATCCGGAGTCTGGCTCCAGCATCCATTATCAATGCCTATGGACCTACCGAAGCAACAGTTTGTGCGGCGACCTGGAGGTGCCCCGATGGGTTTGATGGCGCCATTGTCCCGATTGGCCGTCCGATTGCGAACACGCGCGTGTATCTGCTGGATGATCATGGCGGGCTGGTGCCGTTCTGTCTCTTATACACATCTGACGCTGCCGACGACCATGG
>NZ_JAQOSR010000292.1:0-5608 GCF_046718885.1 Bradyrhizobium sp. UFLA01-814
GCGTTGCGAAAGGGATTTTGGGGGACGGCGGCCTATTATCGGCGGCGCGCCGTACATGTCATTTCGACCCCTAATATAGGCCTCTTTGACAAAAATGCGACCCCAGAAGAGCCCCTGACAGGGCACATGCTGAATCCGCGCATAGCACGGGCATCGGCCAGATAAGTCATTTTGTTTCAATGACTTATGGCGCTCAAATCTTGTCGAGCCAGGCCAGGATCGCGACCACGATCAAAATCACCCCGAAAAGGCCCATTCCGGAGTGGCCGAGGCCATAGCCATAGCCGCGAATTCGGCCGCTATAGCCGCCCAGCAGGATAATCAGCAGAAGGATGATGAGGATCAGTCCAAGCGACATGGCGCCCTCCTCAGAACAGGCGGCAGCCGCACGGCGAGACGCCTACGGCCCCGCGAATACCAAGCAAAGCACATTCCGGCCTGCGAGTCGTTAAGGCCGTCAGTCGATCACGAGGATGTTGCCGGGGGCCGGAGCCAAAACAAAGCCCCACGCGACCGGCCTGTTGGTCGCGTGGGGCGCGGCGCGGTGGGCGCCGTTACTTCTTCTCGTCGAGCTTCAGCGCCGCCGAGTTGATGCAGTAGCGCAGGCCGGTCGGGCCGGGGCCGTCGTTGAAGACGTGGCCGAGATGGCCGTCGCATTTCGAGCACAGCACCTCGGTGCGGATCATGCCGTGGCTCATGTCGCGCTCCTCGTCGACATGGCTCTCGATCGCGGGCCTGGAGAAGCTCGGCCAGCCGCAGCCGGAATCGAACTTCTGGTCGGACTCGAACAGCGTCTGCCCGCAGCCGGCGCAGACATAGGTGCCCTTGCGCGGATCATGCTCGTATTCGCCGGTGAAGGGCCGCTCGGTCGCTTTCTCGCGCAGCACGGCGTACTGCATCGGCGTCAATTCCTTGCGCCACTCGGCCTCGCTCTTGCGGACCTTGCCGTCGGTCTTGGTATCGGACATTCAACCTCCTTTGCGAGATGCTCAGTTGGTGACCTTGGTGCTGCCCACCAGCGTCGGCTTCTCGATGTAAGTCTCCGCGAAGATCTTCTTCAGGTTCTCGACCTTCGGGATGTCGTTATAGGCAATATAGGGCTGGTTCGGGTGCAGTGTCAGATAGTCCTGGTGGTAGCCCTCCGCCGGATAGAACGCCTCCAGCGCGCCGACCTTGGTGACGATCGGCTTCTTGTAGACCTTGGCCGCGTTGAGCTGGGCGATATAGGCGTCCGCGACCTTCTTCTGCTCGTCGCTGGTGGTGAAGATCGCCGAGCGATATTGCGTGCCGGAATCCGGGCCCTGCCGGTTCAGCTGGGTCGGGTCGTGCACGACGGAGAAGAAGATCTGCAGGATCTTGCCGTAGGAGATCTTCTGCGGGTCGTACTTGATCTCGACCGATTCCGCATGGCCGGTCGTGCCGGTCGAGACCTTCTCGTAATCAGCGTTTGCCTTGCTGCCGCCGGAGTAGCCGGACACCGCGCTGACGATGCCGGCGGTGTGCTGGAACACGCCCTGCACACCCCAGAAGCAGCCGCCGGCCAGCACCGCGGTCTTGATGCCGGATTCCGGCGCGCTCGCGGCCGGCGGCGGGATGACCACGGCGTCCTCGGCGGCAAGCGAGGGCGCAACGGCAAAAGCTGTGACGGCCAGCGCGCCGATCGCGGCGGCGCACAGCGAGAGGCGGCTGAGGGAGCTTTTGGGCATGGGTTCCTCGTGGGATCGCAAGTGGGGCCAGTCTAGAGCGGGAGCCGGCATTGGCCAATCAGGCCGGCGGCTCCGACGCTTCAAAATACGGGCGAGGGGGCGTTTTGTTACGGCGCCGGCCACACGGTTTCGTGAGGGAAATCAGCGAGGTTCACGGATGACGGTGATGGATTTTTGCCCGCGGCGTCTCCACGCCCGTCGTCCTGGCGAAAGCCAGGACCCATAATCACGAAACGTACTTTTAGGCGGGATCGCGGCCCCAGCGTCCCGCAACAACAAGCAGCCGGGGTAATGGGTCCTGGCTTTCGCCAGGACGACGCTGAATGTCGGTGCCGCCTGCGAGTCATACACTCACCTGCTGTCAGGATGACGTCGACGCCTGCGGGACGATCACACAACGATACTCAGACGCTTCGCTGCCCGCGTGATCCCGGTGTAGAGCCACCTTGCACGGCTGTCCTGAAATGCAAAACTCTCGTCGAACAGCACGACGTCGTCCCATTGCGAGCCCTGCGACTTGTGCACGGTCAGCACGTAGCCGTAGTCGAACTCGTCATAGGGCTTGCGCTGCTCCCACGGCACGCCCTCGACGCCGCCGTCGAAGCATTCGCCGCGCACCGAGACCTTGGTGACCTTGTAGCCGAAATCCTCGTCCGGCATCACGCGCATGGTGATGATCTTGGATTTCGACTGCGCGCGCGCCTTGACCCGCCACAGCCCGCCGTTGAACAGGCCCTTCTTGCGGTTGTTGCGCAGGCAGACCAGCTTGTCGCCGGCAACCGGCAGCGGATCCTCGATGTTCTGCCGCTGCCGCACCCGCATGTTGTAGGCGCGGCGGGTGTTGTTGCGGCCGACCAGCACCTGGTCGGCGCTCATCACGCGGTCCGGATCGAGCTCCTTGCGCGACACCACCTCGCTCTCGCCGTGGCGGCCGATCTCGAGCTCGCGGCCCTCGCGGATATCCATCGACATCCGCACGATCGGATCGTCCTGTGCCTGGCGATGCACCTCGGTCAGCATCGCGTCGGGCTCGGCATCGGTGAAGAAGCCGCCGCCCTGGATCGGCGGCAATTGCGCGGGATCGCCGAGCACCAGCAGCGGGCAGTCGAACGACATCAAATCGCGGCCGAGCTCGGCATCGACCATCGAGCACTCGTCGATCACGATCAGCTTGGCCTTTGATGCTGGCGCGTCGTCCCAGAGCTCGAAGCTCGGCTGCTCGACGCCGGACTCGCGGGCGCGGTAGATCAGGGAATGGATCGTCGAGGCGCTGTCGCAACCCTTGTTGCGCATGACGAGCGCCGCCTTGCCGGTGAAGGCCGCGAACTTCACCTCGCCGTCGACGCCTTCGGCGATGTGACGGGCGAGCGTGGTCTTGCCGGTTCCGGCATAGCCGAACAGGCGGAACACCGGCGGCGTGCCGCCCTTGCCGGGCTTGGCCTTCAGCCAGTCGGCGACGGCTTTCAGCGCAGTGTCCTGATGCGGCGTGAAGGTGGTCATGAGCTTTCGGAAGAGTGAGCGCGCGACCGATAGCGCCGCGACTCAGGCCAGCACAAGCTAAACATTCATGCGTTCCGATCAAGCCGTCTCCCGCTGCGCGGAATTGAGGTTTCGCCCCCGAGGCTAGACTTGATCCGGGGCGCCACTAGACTGCCCCAAAACAACAAGCGGTCGGGACCACGACAAGTGGTCGAGCAAGCGACCTTGGGAGTGACTTCATGAAATTCGGCATCTTTTACGAGCTGCAACTGCCGCGCCCCTGGAATGACGGCGACGAGCTCAGGCTCTACCAGAACGCGCTGACGCAACTGGAAACCGCCGACCGGCTCGCCTACGACTACGCCTGGGTCGTGGAACACCACTTCCTCGAGGAATATTCGCACTCGCCGGCGCCGGAATCCTTCCTTGCCGCCGCGAGCCAGCGCACCAAGAACATCCGGCTCGGCCACGGCATCTTCCAGCTCACCACCAATCATCCCGCCCGCGTCGCCGAGCGGGTCGCGGTGCTCGATCTCTTGAGCAATGGCCGCTGCGAGTTCGGCATGGGCGAGAGTGCCTCGATCACCGAGCTGACGCCGTTCGGCCGCGACATGGAGACCAAGCGCGAGGTGTTCGAGGAAGCCGTGCAGGCGATCTTCCCGATGTTCACCAAGGTCGGCACCGAGCATCACGGCAACTATTTCGATATCCCGCTGCGCAATGTCGTGCCGAAGCCGGTGCAGAAGCCGCATCCGCCGCTCTGGATGGCGTGCTCGCAATTGCCGACCATCGAACGCGCCGGGCAGAATGGGTTTGGCGCGCTCGGCTTTCAGTTCGTCAGCGCCGAGGCGGCGCATGCCTGGGTGCACGCCTATTACAACGCGATCACCAAGCGGCTGAACAAGCTCGCCGACTACGAGATCAATCCCAACATGGCGCTGGTCTCGTTCTTCATGTGCGCGAAGACCGACGAGGAAGCGCGCCGGCGCGCCGACGGCGCGACCTTCTTCCAGTTCGCGCTGCGCTATTACGGCCAGGCGCAGAACCGGCAGCGGCCGGCACCCGGCACCGTCAACATGTGGGACGAGTACAACAAGTGGAAGCGCGACAATCCGGAGGCGCAGGAGGCCGCGCTGCGCGGCGGCCTGATCGGCTCGCCCGAGACCTTGCGCAAGAAGCTGCGACGCTTCCGCGCCTCGCATATCGACCAGGTGATCCTGCTCAACCAGGCCGGCAAGAACACGCATGAGCACATCTGCGAGTCGCTCGAGCTGTTCGCCAAGGAAGTGATGCCGGAGTTCCAGCACGATCCCGAGCACGATGCCTGGAAGAAGGGCGTGCTCGACGGCTCGATCCAGCTCGAGGAGATCGACACCCAGGCGTTCACGGACCGCTATGGTAAACTCGCGGTCAATGTCGGCTCGAAGGCCGCCGCCGCGGGCTGATCGATTGTTGTGCGGCGACCTCGCGTTTCCGTGAGGAAAATAATTCGCTACATGCGATCCGTGCCTTAAAAGAAACGGCACGCGCGATGCCTGCACCGAAGTGCTGGCATCGCTATTTTTGTGCGGTGCTCGACAGCTTCATTCGCGCGCCCCATCATCCTGACATCGCATGATCGTGCAGCGCGATAGCGCGCTTGATCGTCAGGAGAGTCTTGGAATGAAGCGTCGTGAGTTCCTCCAGCTGTCGCTCGTCACAGCCGCCGCCGCTGCGCTGTCACGCGGTGCGCAGGCGCAGGCGGACGCGAAGGAAATTCGTATCGGCTATCAGAAGAACGGCGTGCTCGTTATCACGCGGCAGCGCGAGGCCTTGGAAAATCATTTCAAGCCGCAGGGCATCAGCGTGAAATGGGTCGAGTTCTCCTCGGGCCCGCCGATGATGGAAGCGATGAATGTCGGCAGCGTCGATTACGGCGCGGTCGGCGATTCCCCGCCGATCTTCGCGCAGGCCGCGGGCGCCGCCATCGTCTATGCCGCGGCTCAGCCCATCATCAACGGCTCCGGCATCCTGGTGCCGCAGAATTCGGCGATCACGTCAATCGCCGATCTCAAAGGCAAGCGCGTCGGCTTCACCAAGGGATCGAGCGCCCATAACGTCGTGATCCAGACGCTGGAGAAGGCCGGGCTCACCTATGACGACATCACGCCGGTCTATCTGACGCCGCCGGACGCCGGTCCTGCTTTCGCCAATGGCGGCATCGATGCCTGGGCGATCTGGGATCCGTATTTCGCGATCGCCGAGACCAAGCAGAACGGCCGCATTCTGGTCAAGACGCGCGACATCACCAAGACCAACTCGTTCTACATCGCCAACCGCGACTTCGCCCGCAATCGCGGCGCGATCCTGCAGCAGATCGTCGATGTCACGACATCGAGCGCGGCATGGGCGCAGGCGCATCCCGACGAGGTCGCCAAATCGCT
>NZ_JAQOSR010000293.1:0-5601 GCF_046718885.1 Bradyrhizobium sp. UFLA01-814
CGGCCTCGTGGTTCGAGACGCGCCGCAAGCGGCGCTCCTCACCATGAGGGTCTACTATTGTGCCGCAAAACAAGACCCGTCATCCTGAGGAGCGCGCCGAAGGGGAGCGTCTCGAAGGATGGCCGCGAGGACGCTGCCCGACAGATCCTTTTATAGGAGATCGCTCTGGGGGGGGCCGCCGTTCAAGGTCCCGTCAGTTCAGGCTGCACGCGGACGCCATCAGGCGCAGCGCGATCGCGAACAGCTCGTTCTGCGAGGAGATGCCGAGCTTGTCATAAGCACGCTTGCGATAGGTGAGGGCGGAGTGCAGCCCGATGCCGAGCTCGGCGGCGATCGCTTCCGAGCTGAGACCGGAGAGGATGCGCAGGCAGACCTCCTTCTCACGCCCGGTCAGCCTGGCGAGCGGCTCAGCGGTTGCAAACAGGATCTTCAACCGCTCGATCGGATCAACATCCGCTGCCGGGTCGCGCTGGAAATGCCGCGCCACGGCCGCCGTCAGCGCCGGCGCGACCGCGGCCAGGCGCGCGATCTGCTCGCGGCTGAAGCGGCCTTGCGCGGTGATCTGGTAGAAGTTGACATAGAAGCAGGTGTCGCCGGTCCAGATCGCGGAGGCGAACTTGTCGACAATGTCGGAGTCGTCGAAGAAGATCTTGCGGTAGCCGTCGCTGTACATGCGGCGGGCGAAGGTCGGCAGCACGATCGGTGCGGCCTGCGCCTGTCCCTCGAACACCGCATCGCGGTTGGGGTCGGCCTGATGGAAATGTTCGGAATAGGCGATCCCGAGGTCGCGCCCGGTCGGGATGTTGCCGACATCGAGCAGGCACGCGGCGGTCCGCGGGCCGGTGAACGAGAACACCATGCAATGACCGACACCGGCGACGCGGCGTAGCGCGCCGATCAGGGCCTCTGGAAAGCTGTCGCGGCCGATCGCCAGCAGCGCCGGCGTGATGTCGCTGACGACAGAAGTCTTGAAGGCGTAATCTGCCTTCATGGCGTCCTCCCTGTGTTTCGGAAAGACTAGAGCCTTTTCCGTTCCGATGGAATCGGAACGGGGCTCTCGATTCTTTGTTTTGACGCGTTTTCTTGACGCGAACCGGTATCCACTTCGCTCGAAAACGCTCCGGCAGCGACATCGCCGGCGTGGAAGCGGCGCCTCAGGCGCCCGGCACCTGGTCGAGGAAGCCGGTGATGCTCCTGATCCGGCCATCCTTCAGCATGGCGAAGTCGGTACCCTTGATCGGGCTGTCGACGCCGTCAGGGCCAAGGCCCCAGGAGAATCGGACATGGTCGCCGAAGCCGTTCGGCTCTCCGATCAGCTTGAAGCGGAAGTCCGGAAACTTCTTCTGCACGCCCGCGATCAGCGCGTCGACGCCCTCATGGCCGTCGCCGCTCATCAGCGGATCGATATAGCGTGCATCGGCGGTCCAGTTATCGCTCAGCATCTCGCGACGCCGGCTTGGCGTCCGCTCGTTCCAGAGATCGATATAGCGGCGGGCGATGGTGGCATGGTCGGTCATGGTGCTCTCCTTCGATAGTGCCGGACTGTGCGGCGGTCCGGACTATCGAAGGTTCGCGTGCGCCGATCGATTACCTCGGAGGTCATCGCGCAGGCTATGGTGCGATCGTCAGCACCGCCTTCATGTTGGGATGGTATCGGCAGTAATAGTCGACCGTGCCGGCCTTGGTCAGAACCGACTTGACCGTCTTCTTCGGCGCGATCGTCACGTCGAAGTCGCCGTTCTTCGCGGTGGCGGTGTGGGCGAACACGTCCTTGTTGACCCATTCGATGGTGTCGCCGACCTTGGCCGACACCTCGGCCGGCGAGATCACCAGATTCTCCATCACGATCTGGATGGTGGCCGCATGCGCCGGGACGGCCATCGCGCCGAGCGCGAGCAAGGCCAGCGTTGCGAGACAGCGTCCTGACAACATCACGCGTCTCCTTACTTCAAGCTGGCCGCGACGTGTTCGGCATGCTGCTGGTGGCCCTGGAAGATCTTCAGGCCGGTCTGCAGCAGGCCCTTCAGCTCGGGATTGCTGGCCGAGGGGATCAGCTGCGTCTCCAGCGCGGTGTTGACCGCCTTGTGGTAGGCGACCTCGTTGTCGATATAGGCCTTGTCATAGGCAGCGCCCTTCAGCTTGCCGAGCTCGGCGAGCTTGTCGGCCGCCTGCTTCGACAGCGTCTTGCTGGTGTCGTTGTCCTCCGGCGTCACTTTCAGCTTCTTGACAAGGTCGAGCGCCTGCTTGTTCACCGCCTCGTGGTCGCGCGCCATGTCCTTGGCGAACGCCTTGACCTCCTTGTTGGAAGCCTTCTCTTCCGCCTGCTTGGCGGCATTGATGTCGATCACACCTGCCGTATAGGCGATGTGTGCGATCTGCGGATCGGTCGGCTTTGCGCCCTGCGCCAGCGCAGCGCAGTTGAGAAGGCTGAGCGCGGCGACCGCGATACTCAATCGAACGAACATGGTTTGAAACTCCTGTTGAGCCGGGCGTAGCGCGCGGCGCGTCGTTGCTTGCACAGGAGTTGGATGGCGCGGACGAGCAGAGGTTCCCGAAAAATTTCAGGCCGTGGCGCGGAGCCGTTTCAGAACCGCCTCGGTCAATCGCTCGCAGCGTTTGCCCGCGAAGGGAAAGGCCTCCATGACGACGGGACCGATCTTCCGCTCGACATTGTCGCGTAGCATGGTGCGGGCGCGGTGCAGGCGGGTCTTCACGGTTTCCGGCTTGAGGCCGAGGATCTCAGCGGTCTCCTCGACATTCATGCCCTCGATCACGCGGGTGATGAAGACGAGGCGGAACGCCTCCGGCAGCTCGTCGATCGCGTGCTCGACGACGTGCTGGATCTCACGCTGGGCCATGGATTTTTCCGGATCGTCTGTTGACGACAGGGGGAACTGGATGATCTGGGCTTCAGGAGCGCCTTTCGGCAGATCGGACCATTCGACGCTGCTGTGCCTGCGGCGCAGGCGGCCGAGCGCCTCGTTCATTGCGATCCGCGACAGCCATGTCGAAAGGCTGGAGTCGCCGCGGAACTGGTCGAGATGGGTAAAGGCGCGCACATAGGCGTCCTGAACCACGTCCTCGGCCTCGTGGTCGTTGCGCAGGATGCCGCGCGCCAGCCGGAACAGCCGGCGATTGTTCGCCTGCATGATGGCGCGGATTGCGGCCTCGTCGCGGGCAAGCGCGCGTTGCACGAGCTCGGCGTCGCCCGAGCTGGTCGGCGGCAGGGACGTTACATGGGCCTGGCGCATGGCGGGGTCGCCCTCACTGTTGGCGGAATAATACCATTGGATGCCAAGTGGCCGTACAGGTTCCCGGGAAAATGGTGATCGGCCAAAAAAGACCCCTACGGCCTGATATAGGCCTCCGGATCGCCGCGCGCATGCGCCTCCATCGCGTCGAGGAAACAGCGCACCTTTGCCGGGACAAATTGCCGCGCCGGCAACAGCGCGTGCACGTTGAGCGGCTCGCAGGCATGATCGGGCAGCAGCCGCCGCAACTGGCCGGCCGCGACGGCGGCGCGGGTGTAGCTGGCGGTGACCCGCAGTACGCCATGGCCGGCGAGCGCTGCCTGCAGGCGGACATGGGCGTTCGAGCTGGTCAGCCGCGCGCGATCGACCGCGAGATGCTCGACCGCGCCGCCGGGAGCGGTGATCGCCCATGGCGGATCGCTGGGGCCGGTCAGCAGCGGCAGCTTTCGCAGATCATCCAGCGTGCACGGCTCGCCGAGCTTGTCGAGCAGCGCGGGGGCTGCGAACAGGCCGCGCTCGAGCGTGAAGACGCGGCGGATCACGATGCCGGCCGACGGCAGCGGCGCCTCCAGCATCGCAAACACGATGTCGTAGTTCTCGGCGATCGGGTTGACGATGTCATGCTCGACATCGATCCGGATCGCGAGCTCGGGGTAGCGGCCCATCACCGCGCAGGCGACCGGCCCCGCATGATGCGCGCCGAATTCATAAGGCGCCTTGATGCGCAGCGTGCCCGCGACCGCGCTCGACATCGCCAGCGCCTCGCTGTGGGTGTCGTGCAGCGCGGCGAACAGCGGGCGCACCTTGCGATAGATGGTCTCGCCGGAATCGGTCAGCCGCAGGTGGCGCGTGGTCCGCTCGATCAGCCGCAGCCCGAGATTGGCTTCGAGACGCTGCACCGCAGCACTGAGGCTCGATTTGGGATGGCCAAGCACACGCGCGGCGGCCGTGAAGCCGCCATGCTCGACAACCTCGCAAAACAGCTCCCAGTCGCGCCACTCCATGGCCGATTGTCCATCCACCGGTACAGTGTGTCCAGCCAAATCGGATTATCCCGATGACCGCAATCACCTAACCTCGTCGCAACCAAATCTTGCATCGGGAGGGTGAGATGGCTGACGACGGAATTTTCCTGCGCAACACCTGGTATGTGGCGGCGTGGAATCACGAACTGATCGACGGCAAGATGGTCGCACGCACCATCCTGGAACGGCCGATCGTGCTCTATCGCGGGTCGAGCGGGAAAGTCGTCGCGCTGGACGACCGCTGCTGCCATCGCGCCGCGCCGCTTTCGATGGGACGCATCGAGGGCGACGACATCAGGTGCATGTATCACGGCATGAAGTTCGCGGCCGACGGCAAATGCATCCAGATTCCCGGCCAGGACACGATCCCCGCCAAGCTCGGCGTGCGCAGCTATCCCGTGGTCGAGCGCTACAATCTGATCTTCATCTGGACCGGCGACCCGGAGAAGGCCGATCCGAAACTGATCCTCGACTATCCGCCGCTCGAGGATCCCAGGTGGCGCGGCTTGCCGGGTTACATGCACTACAAGGCCAACTGGCTCCTGATCGTCGACAATCTCAGCGACTTCGCGCATCTTGCCTTCGTGCACACCAACACGCTCGGCGGATCCGAGGAATATGCCTACAAGACCAAGCCGGTCGCGATCGAGAAGCTGGACGACGGCTTCCGCGTCGAGCGCTGGCACATGGGCGCCGAGCCGCCGCCCTACCACAAGAAGGTGATCCCGAACAAAACCGACAAGATCGACCGCCGCAATGTCGGCCGCATGATCGTGCCCGGCATCTTCACGCTCGACACGACGTTCGCGCCGGCGGGGCAGGGCGTCGAGAAGGGCGTCCAGGTTCCGGGCACGCGGTCGTATCGCAACGCGCAGTTCATGACGCCGGAGACGCGCTCGACCACGCACTTCTTCTGGAATTACCTGCACGATTTTGACATCGACAATCCGAACATTGCGCTGTCGCTGCGGCACAGCCTCGAGGAAGGGTTCAACGAGGACAAGGATATCATCGAGGCGCAGCAGCGCGTGTTCGACGCCGATCCGGACTATCAGCTGCTCGCGATCGGCGCCGATGCCCCGCTGACCTATTTCCGCTGGCTGTTCGCGCGCAAGCTCGAGGCGGAGAAAGGCACGGCGCGCGCCGCCTAGAGCATGATCCGGAAAAGTGTGAAGCGGTTTTCCCAAAAGATCATGCTCAAACAAGGAGCTAAAGCGCGATGATGATTCAACCCAATCTCATCGCGCTTTAGTCCGCTGAAACGACGACTTTTGCTGCTTGGCAGCAAGCCGCGCCGGGGTCGCGAGATCGTGACATCCCGGCGT
>NZ_JAQOSR010000294.1:0-5582 GCF_046718885.1 Bradyrhizobium sp. UFLA01-814
GTCCATGAGCAGCGCGTTGCGGCGGCTGCGTGCGCTGTTTGCCGACGAACTGTTCCTGCGTGCCGGCGCGGGCATGCAGCCGACCGAAAAGGCGCTGGCGTTGGCCGGGCCGATCGGCGAAGCGCTGCGGCAAATCCGGAGCGCGTTGGTGCCCGATCAGGGCTTCGATCCGGCCATCGCGCGACGGCGCATCACCATCGCCGCGACCGACTACGGCGATCTCGTTGTGGTGCCGGAATTGACCCGGCTGCTGCGCACCGAAGCGCCCGGCATTGACCTTGCCGTGCGCCCGCTTACCGATGCGACGGTGGCGCTGGCGAAGCTGGAGCGCGGAGAACTCGATGCGCTGATCGGCGGGCACCTGCCGGAGTCGCCGCGCTGCGTCCGGCACCGGCTATTCGAGGAACGCTTTGTCTGCGTCCGCGATGCACGCACGAACCGATCGGAGCGCCTCGATCTGAAAGATTACGCGGCCCTGCCGCACGCGCTGTTCTCGGCGGCCGGCGGCGACGGCCTGCCGAGCGTGATCGACGCGCTGCTGGCACGCCATGGACTGAAGCGACGGGTGGCGGTGACGCTTGCGCATGTGGTGGCCGTTCCGTTCGCCGTGGCCGGCACCGATCTGATCGCCACGATGGCCGAGCGCGTCGCCCGGCGCTTCACGCATCTGGCCGACATTGCCGTCGTCGCACCGCCGATCGACATCCCCGCCTTCGCGATCGACCTGATCCATACAAGCCGCGCCGCCCGGGATCCGGCGCTGCGCTGGTTCCTGGATGCCGCCGATCGCTGCGCCGCCCGATTGCGATATTGAGCGGTGACGGTTCTCCGTCAGGGGTGGCTAACGACGGCCGCCGCTCCCTATATTGGCGCCGGATTCGAATCAGGCAGCTCATGCGCGTCTTCAGTGTTCCCGTTTCTGCGCCGTTCCTGCGCACCGTCATCTCGGCGCTGGTCGATGGCCGGCTGGTCGCGGGATTCGAGGCGCAGAGCGATCCGGCAAGGCTCGCCAACGCCACGCTGTATCTGCCGACCCGCCGTGCCGGACGGCTGGCGCGGGAAATCTTCCTCGACGTGCTCGAGTCCGACGCCGCCGTGCTGCCGCGCATCGTCGCGCTTGGCGACATCGATGAGGACGAACTCGCCTTCGCCGACCAAAGCGAGGACGTCGGCGGCGCCGCGCCGTTGGAGATTCCGCCAAGGCTCGGCGAGCTCGAGCGCCGGCTGACCCTGGCGCATCTGGTTGCGGCCTGGGCGAAGACGCCGGTGTCGGCGCCGCTGGTGGTCGGCGGCCCGGCCTCGACGCTGCAACTCGCCGGCGATCTGGCGCGGCTGATGGACGACATGGTGACGCGCGGCGTCGACTGGCGCGCGCTCGACCGCCTGGTGCCGGACCAGCTCGACAAATATTGGCAGCACTCGCTCGACTTCCTGCGCATCGCGCGCGACGCCTGGCCGAACTACCTCAAGGAGATCGGCCGGATCGAGCCCGCGGCGCGCCGCGATCTGCTGATCGAGGCGGAAGCGGCGCGGCTGACCGCGCATCCCACGGGCCCGGTGATCGCCGCCGGTTCGACCGGCTCGATGCCGGCGACGGCGAAATTCCTGCACGCGGTGGCGAAGCTGCCGAACGGCGCCGTGGTGCTGCCCGGACTCGACACCGATCTCGACGAGGACTCCTGGGACACGATCGGCGGCGAGCGCGGCGACGATGGCAGGTTCACCACGCCGCCCTCGTCGAACCATCCGCAATTCGCGATGCACGCTTTGCTCGACCGCTTCGGCATCAAGCGCCGCGATGTCGAGAGCCTTGCCGAGCCGGCGCCGCTCGGCCGCGAGGTGCTGGTGTCGGAGACGATGCGTCCCTCGACCGCGACCGCGCAGTGGCATGACCGGCTGGAACGGCCGGAGATCGTGGCGCGGATTTCCGCCGGGATGGCCAACCTCACCGTGGTCGAAGCGCCCAATCCGGAAATGGAGGCGCTGGCGATCGCGGTCGCGATGCGCGAGGCGCGGCATCTCGGCAAATCGGCCGCGCTGGTGACGCCGGACCGCGCGCTGGCGCGCCGCGTGATGGCGTCGCTGACGCGCTGGAAGCTCGAGTTCGACGATTCCGGCGGCGACGCGCTGATGGAAACGCCGGCCGGCGTGTTCGCCCGCCTCACCGCGGAGGCCGCGGCCAAGGGGCTGGAGCCGCCGACGCTGCTCGCGCTGCTCAAGCATCCGCTGTTTCGGCTCGGCGGTTCGCATGGCGCGCTGCGGCGCGCGATCGAAGTGCTGGAGATCGCGCTGCTGCGCGGCACGCGGCCGCAAGCCGGGACCGGCGGTCTCGCCCGCGACTTCGCGCGCTTCCGGACCGAGCTGGTCAAGCTGCACGGCGGCGAGACCTCGTCGCTGCACGCCATGGAGCCGCGCGCCCGGCTGCGCGACAACGAGCTCAACCAGGCCGAGGGCCTGATCGCCAGATTGCAGGCGGCGCTGGCGCCGCTCGAAGGCATGGCGTCATCAAAGCCCTACGACTTCGCGGAGTTGGCGGCGCGCCATCGCGAGGCGCTGATCACGCTGTCCGGCGACCAGAACGGCGTTGCGCTCGTGTTCGAGGAGCGCGCCGGTGCGTCGTTGGCGTCCGCGTTCGACGAGCTGCTCGCCAAGCAGGCGCCGAGCGGGCTGATGACGCCGCTCGCCGATTATCCCGAAGTGTTCCAGACCGCGTTCGCCGACCGCATGGTGCGGCGGCCGGAATCGGCGCGCGCGCAGCTCAACATCTTCGGCCAGCTCGAAGCGCGCCTCACCGAATCCGATCGCGTCATCCTCGGCGGCCTGGTCGAGGGCGTCTGGCCGCCGGCGCCGCGGATCGATCCCTGGCTGAGCCGGCCGATGCGGCACGAGCTCGGGCTCGATCTTCCCGAGCGGCGCATCGGCCTGTCCGCGCACGACTTTGCGCAGCTGCTCGGCCATGACGAGGTGATCCTCACCCACGCCGCAAAGGTCGGCGGCGCGCCGGCGGTCGCCTCGCGGTTCCTGCACCGGCTCGAAGCGGTTGCCGGCGAGGCGCGCTGGAAGGCCGCGACATCGGCCGGCGAAATCTACGTGCAATATGCCGCCGAGCTCGACCGGCCCGACAAGGTCGAGCCGATCCCGCGGCCGGAGCCGCGGCCGCCGCGCGAAGCACGGCCGCTGAAAATGTCCGTCACCGCGATCGAGGACTGGCTGCGCGATCCCTACACGATCTACGCGCGCTACATCCTCAAGCTCGATCCGCTCGACCCCGTCGACATGCCGCTGTCGGCGGCCGATCGCGGCTCGGCGATTCACGAGGCGCTCGGCGAGTTCACGCAGGTCTATGCCGATGCGCTGCCCGCCGACACCCTGCGCACGCTGCGCGAGATCGGGGCCAAATATTTTGCGCCGCTGATGGAGCGGCCCGAGGCGCGGGCGCTGTGGTGGCCGCGCTTCCAGCGCATCGCCGGATGGTTTGCCGAATGGGAGCAGGCCCGGCGCGGCAATATTGCTGCGATCAAGGCCGAAATCCGCGGCGAGATCGGCATTCCGCTCGACGACGCCAGGACCTTCACCCTCTCGGCGCGTGCCGACCGGATCGAACGGCGCGACGACGGCAGCTTTGCGATCCTCGACTACAAGACCGGCCAGCCGCCGACCGGCAAGCAGGTGCGCATGGGCCTGTCGCCGCAGCTGACGCTGGAAGCCGCGATCCTGCGCGAGGGCGGCTTCGCCGAGATTCCAGCGGACTCCTCGGTCGGCGACCTCGTCTATGTCAGGCTGAGCGGCAACAACCCGCCGGGCGAGCAGCGTTCGCTGGAGCTGAAGATCAAGACCAGCGACACGCCGCAGCCGCCCGACGAGGCCGCCGACAGCGCGCGGCGCAAGCTCGAAGCCCTGATCCGCGCCTTCGACGACGAGCAGCAGGCCTACACCTCGCTGAACCTCTCGATGTGGGCGAACCGCTACGGCGCCTATGACGACCTCGCACGCATCAAGGAATGGTCGGCCGCCGGCGGCCTGGGGATCGAGGAATGGTGAAGGCGATCAGGCCCATCCCGCCTGCCGTGCGCGACGCGCAGGCGCGCGCGTCCGATCCGAAGGCGTCGACCTTCGTGTCGGCCAATGCCGGCTCGGGCAAGACGCATGTGCTGGTGCAGCGCGTGATCCGCCTGCTGCTGTCAGGCGTGCCGCCGGAAAAGATCCTCTGCATCACCTTCACCAAGGCGGCCGCGGCCAACATGGCCGAACGCGTCTTCACGACGCTCGGCCATTGGGTGACGCTGGACGATGCCGCGCTCGATGCCGCGATCCGCGAGGCCGGTATCGCGCATCCATCCGCTTCGCTCCGCCGCGAGGCGCGCAAACTGTTTGCCTGCGCGCTGGAGACTCCGGGCGGCTTGAAGGTGCAGACCATCCACGCGCTGTGCACCCGCCTGCTGCAGCAGTTTCCGTTCGAGGCCAATGTGCCGGCGCGCTTCGCCGTGCTCGACGACCGCGACCAGAACGAGATGATGGAGCGCGCCAACCTCGCCGTGTTCCTCGAAGCGTCGCGGATTCCCGACAGTCCGATCGGCCGCGCGCTGCGGACGGCGATGGCAAATGCCGCCGACGTCACTTTCAAGGAGGTGGTCCGCGAAGCCTGCCTCAGCCGCGACCATTTCATGGCCTGGACCGACGCCGCCGGCAACGCCGCGGCCGCCGCCGCGCAGATGTCGGCCGCGCTCGGCGTCTCCGCCGATATTCGCATCGAGGAGGTCGAGCGCGAGATCGTCGACGGGCCGAACCTGCCGCGCGCGAGCTGGAAGGAGATGGCCACGCTCCTCGATACCAGCAGCAAGGCGGATCAGAAGCAGGCCGAACGACTGCGAGCCGCGCTGACCTTCACCGGTGCGGCCCAGGTCGACGAATATCTCGGCGTCTTTCTCACCGACGACCGCGCGCCGCGCGCGTCTGTTGTCACCAACAATTTCATCAAGAAGAATTCGGTCGCCGGCCATCGGTTCGAGGCGGAGATCGACCGTCTCGGTCCGTTGATCGAGCGCCGCCGCGCCGTGGTCGCGCGCGACCGCACCGAGGCGCTGATCCACATCGCGACCGCGGCTGCCGCGCATTACCGGCGCGAGAAGCTGGAGCGTGGCCTGCTCGACTATGACGATTTGATCGACAAGACGCTGGCGATGCTCGACCGCGTCTCCTCGGGCTGGGTGCATTACAAGCTCGACCGCGGCGTCGATCACGTGCTGATCGACGAGGCGCAGGATACGAGCCCCCGGCAATGGGACATCGTCGCGCACATCATCTCGGAATTCACCTCCGGTGCCGGCGCGCGCGACGGCCTGGTGCGCACCGTGTTCGCGGTCGGCGACGAGAAGCAGTCGATCTTCTCGTTCCAGGGCGCGGCGCCGCGCGAATTCGACCTGCGTCGGCGCGAGTTGAAGCGGCGGTTCGAGGAAGCCGGGCTGAAATTCGACCCGGTATCGTTCACCTATTCGTTCCGCTCGGGGCCGGTGATCCTACACTCGGTCGACCAAGTGTTCCGCGAGCAGGAGATCTTCCGCAGCATCCATGCGGTCGAGAAC
>NZ_JAQOSR010000295.1:0-5562 GCF_046718885.1 Bradyrhizobium sp. UFLA01-814
CAAATGCCTCGGCTACAAGACGCCAATCCAGGCCCTTGCCAATCAAACGGGACCAAACACGAAAGCAGGGACCCATACGCCGCGGCCTTCGGAAAGGGCATGCGGCCAGACGCCTTTCGAACAACCAGCAGCTGTGGTTATGGGTCCCGGCTTTCGTCGGGACGACACCGCAATTGTGGCGGCGTTCTCGGCATAATTCGATCGGAAATCGGGTGGCGCGGGCCGCAATCAGGGGCCAGATTCCGTCCCATGACAGCAACAGCCAAAACCATCGCCCGTCCACCCACCGGCATCCCGGCCCGCGTCGACGCGCTCGACTGGGACCGGATCACGACCGATCTCGACGGGCAGGGCTGCGCCGTCCTCAACGGCTTGCTGACGCCTGAGGAATGCGATGCCATCGCGGCGCTGTATCCCGACGACGGCCAGTTCCGCAGCCGCATCGTGATGGGCCGCCACGGCTTCGGCCGCGGCGAGTACAAATACTTCTCCTATCCGCTGCCGGACCTGATCGCGGAGCTGCGGCCCGCGCTCTATGCGCGACTGACCGCGACAGCCAATCGCTGGAACGAGACGATGGGGATCGATATCCGATATCCTCTGTCGCATGCGGCGTTCCTGAAGCGCTGCCATGATGCCGGACAGACGCGGCCGACGCCGCTGCTGCTGCAATATGGCGAAGGCGACTACAACTGCCTGCACCAGGACCTCTATGGCGAGCACGTGTTTCCGATCCAGGTCGCGATCCTGCTGTCGGAGCCGGGGCGCGATTTCAGCGGCGGCGAGTTCGTGCTGACCGAGCAGCGGCCGCGGATGCAGTCGCGGCCCGAGGTGGTGCCGCTGACCAAGGGCGATGCGGTGGCCTTTGCCGTGCATCATCGCCCGGTACAGGGGACGCGCGGACCGTATCGTGTCAATCTGCGCCACGGCGTCAGCCGGATTCGCTCCGGCCACCGCCACACAGTTGGTGTGATCTTCCACGACGCGAAGTGAGTGCGAGAGAGGCGTGGCCGCTGACCTGTTCGAGACAATTGGCGATGCACGGCCGTCGCGCGAGACGATCGCGGATGGCGCGGTGCTGCTGCGCGGCTTTGTCCGGCCGTTCGAGGCCGAGCTGATCCCGGCATTGCGTGTCATCGTCAAGCAGGCGCCGTTCCGGCATCTGATCACGCCGGGCGGCCACCGCATGTCGGTGGCGATGACCAATTGCGGCAGCCTCGGCTGGGTCTCCGATCCCAGCGGCTATCGCTATGATCCGATCGATCCCGACTCGGGACAGCCCTGGCCTGAAATGCCGGAGGTGTTGCGCAGGCTTGCCGCCGGCGCCGCTGATGAAGCCGGCTTCAATGGCTTCGCGCCGCAGGCCTGCCTGATCAATCGCTACGTCCCCGGCGCAAAACTGTCGCTGCATCAGGACAAGGACGAGCTCGACTACCGCGCACCGATCGTGTCGATCTCGCTCGGGCTGCCGGCGATCTTCCTGTTCGGCGGCCTGAAGCGCAGCGATACGCCGCGCCGCTATCGACTCGAACATGGCGACGTTGCGGTGTGGGGCGGCCCGTCACGGTTGTTCTATCACGGCGTGGCACCGCTCGCCGACGGCGAGCACAGCGCGCTCGGCCGCCAGCGGATCAATTTGACCTTCCGCAAGGTGCGCTGACTCCCCTCCCGCAAATCGGGCCGGTGGTCTAGACTTGGCTCATGACCACCAAGGCCGACCGCGCCGTCAACCGCACCGGCGTCTATCTCGCCGTGCTGCAGCTCGTGTTCACGCTGGGCTGGACCACCTATCTGATCTATCTGCCGAAGCTGTGCGCCGATGTCGGCATCGCGCCGGCGACCGTGATCCTGATCCTGATGATGGATCAGGGCATCTTCACCATCACCGATACGGCGATGGGCATGG
Source organism: Bradyrhizobium sp. UFLA01-814 (assembly GCF_046718885.1). NCBI lineage: Bacteria > Pseudomonadati > Pseudomonadota > Alphaproteobacteria > Hyphomicrobiales > Nitrobacteraceae > Bradyrhizobium > Bradyrhizobium sp. UFLA01-814. Next base: position 1,907 of record NZ_JAQOSR010000295.1, read on the forward strand.
CCGCCGACAGGATTTCGAGCCTGGTCGGCCGCCTTGGCTTGTTCGTCGGCATCCTCGCCGCGATCTCCTGCGCCGCCTTCATCGCGCTGCCTTACGTGGCCGGCACCGGGCCGGGTGCGAAGGTCTGGCTGATCGTGTTGATCGTGATCTGGGCCGCGACGTCGTCGGCCTTGCGTGCGCCGCCGCTGACGCTGCTCGGCAAGTATCGTGCGCAACCCTCGGTCCCGTTCCTCGCGGCACTGGCGATGCTGGGTTATGGCATCGCGGGCGCGGTCTCGCCCTATCTTGGCGTCGTGCTGCGCAACCAGCATGCGCGGCTGCCATTCGTGCTGTCAGGCGCCGTGCTGCTGCTGACCGCGCTGGCCTTCTCGGGGATCGAGCGCCGCATCGCGGCGGAGGCGCAGCCGGCGAGGCTAGCGCCCCCGGCCAAGCGGCTCGGCGCGGTGCCGATGTTTTTGATCGGATCGATGGTGCTGCTCTCGCTCGGCTATCAGCTGCACTTCAACATCAACAGCGCGCCGTTCTATTTGCGCTTTGCCAGGCCGGGCGATCTGCAATGGCTGATGCCGGTGTTCTGGATCGGCTTCAACATCGCGATGTTCCCGGCGAGCATTGTCGTCAAGCATCGCGGCGGCCTGATCGTGATGGGCATGGCGGGGCTGCTTGGCGCATTCGCGATCGTCGCCGCGGAGATCGCCGGAAGCCTCAATGGCCTGATCGTGGCGCAATTCATGGCAGGGGCCGCCTGGGGCTGCATGCTGATGAGCGCGGTGTCCGCGGCGCTTGCGATCGGGGAGACCGGCGCGGAAGGCAAGGTCACCGGCCTCGTCTTCTCGGCGCTGGCGCTCGCGACCTTTGCGCGGATGGCGGCCGTCGCCGGCGGCCTGCAGAAGATGCCGGACTATGCGCCGCTGGTGCACTGGGCGCCGGTCGCCTGCTGGTCGGTCGCCGGCGCCGGCCTGCTCGTGATTGCCGCGTCACGGCTGCAACGCGGCGCGAAAGCCGCCTAGTTGTTCCGCGCCGGGTGGATGAACGCCCAGGGGCTGACTTCCGAATCCGTCGGGACTTCGACCGAGATCACGTAAGGCCCGCCGTCGGCCAGCGCCTTCTCCAGCACGGGGCGGAAGTGATCGGGCGAGGTGACGCGCGCGGCGCCGACGCCGAAGGACTCTGCAAGCTTCACGAAATCCGGATTCACCAGGTCGGAGGCGACGACGCGGCCGTCGAAGCGCTCGCGCTGGTCGCGGCGGACATTGCCATAGGCGTTGTTGTTGAAGACGAGCGTCACCACGCCGATCTTGAACTGCACGGCGGTGGCGAGTTCCTGCACGCCGAACATGAAGCCGCCGTCGCCTGATATCGCGACCACTGGCTTGTTCGGGTTGGCAACCTTGGCGCCGAGCGCGGTCGGGAAGCCCGAGCCGAGCGTGCCCTGATAGCCCGAGGTGACGAAGGTTCGCGGCTCGTAGATCGGAAAGCCGTACCAGGAGGCGAAACCGACCTGCGACAGCTCGTCGGTGACGATGGCGTTGGCCGGCAGCACCTCGCGCAGGATCTTCAGATAGGCCATCTGGGGTTGGATGCGCTGGATCTCCTGCTCGGTCGCGGCCGTTGCCTCGCGGATCGCGGCGCGGCGGCCGGAGGTCTTGCGGTAGCCCACCTTGCGCACGGCGGCGACGAGATCGGCGGTGCCGGCCCTGGCGTCCGCGATCACGCCGGCATCGGCCGGCCAGCGCCGCAGCTCGACCGGATCGATGTCGATGCGGACGCATTTCAGGCCGGCCGGCTGGTAGGGCCAGCGCGACATCGTCGGCAGCTCGAGGCGTGTGCCGATGCCGATCATCAGATCGGTCTTCGGCCAGAGCTTGTAGGCCGAAGCCATGGTGAGCCCGAGTTCATGCGCGTTGGAGACGATGCCGCGGCCGCTGCGGAATGCGACGACCGGCGCGTCGATCATCTCGGCCAATTCGAGAATCTCCTCGCGCGCCTCGATGGCGCCGCTGCCGACGAAGATCATCGGCGCCTTGCTGCCGGCGATCAGGTCAGCGGCGGCCTTGATGCGGTCCGGATCGGGCTGCGGCGCCGGCAACCGATCGAACGGGTTGACGGGAGCGACCTGAGTGCGCTGGGTGAAGACATCCCACGGCATCTCCAGCGAAGCCGGGCCGCGCCGGCCCGACAGCATCTCCTGGAACGCGCGCGACACCAGCGCGGGCGCGTTATCAGGGTATTCGATCCGGTCGGCCCATTTCACGAAGGTGCGCAACGTCGCGAGCTGGTCCGGCATCTCATGCAGATGGCCGCGGCCCTTGCCCAGGAACTGCGTCGGCACCTGACCGGTCAGGCACAGCACCGGCTCGTTGCAGCCGAATGCGGTGAGCAGCGCCGCCGAGGCGTTGAGCACGCCCGGGCCGGGCACCACGCTGAACACGCCGGGTTTGCCGCTGGAGCGCGCATAGCCGAACGCCATGTAGCCGCAGGCCTGCTCATGCCGGGCGCCGATCACCTTGAGCTGGGCCTGGTGGAACGCATCGAACAGGCCATAGATCTGCGCGCCGGGCAGGCCGAACACGGTGTCGACGCCGTGGGCGACGAGGCCGTTGACGATCGCTTCGCCGCCGGATGTTGAGGTCATGGCACTGTCCACTTTGCTTACGAGGTTAGGTAGCTTCGTCGACGACGCTGTTGCGCAGAATGCCGACGCCTTCGGCCTCGACCTCGACGACATCGCCGGGCTTCAGATAGCGCGGCGGATCGAACCGCGCACCTGCGCCGGTCGGGGTGCCTGTGACGATGATGTCGCCGGGAACCAGTGTCGTGAAGGTCGAGATGTAGTTGATGAGGTAGCGGAAGCCGAAGATCAAGCGCGAGGTGCGGTCGTCCTGGCGGGTCTCGCCGTTGACCCGCGTGGTCAGACGAATATCGGCGATCTGCGCTTCACCGGTGTAGGGCACGATCCACGGGCCGAGGCTGCCGGTGGAATCGAAGTTCTTGCCCTGGGTGACGTTGAACTTGGCGTGGCGCACCCAGTCGCGGATGGTGCCTTCGTTGCAGAGCGTGATCGCGGCGATGTGATCGAGCGCGGCGCTCTCCGCAATGTGCCGGCCGGCCTTGCCGATCACCAGCACCAGCTCCCCCTCATAGTCGAGCTGCGGCGAGATGCGCGGCCGCACCACCGGCGTGTTGTGGCCGACGAAGGAACGCGGCACCCGCAGAAACATGCTTGGATACTTTGGCGCGTCCGAGCCGTCCTTGTATTCGGCATTGCGGTCCGGGTAGTTGACGCCGATGCAGATGATCTTTTCCGGCGCCGGGATCGGCGGCTGCCACGCGACTGCGTCGAGCGCATGGTCGGGCGCGCGCCTGGCGGCATCCTCCACGAGCCTGCTCAGCGCGCCGGCGGCGATTGCTTCGCGCAGCGTCGGATAGTCCTTGAAGCGCGACGAGAGGTCGACGATGCCGGTGTCGGTGACGGCGCCATAGCTGGTGGCGCCGTTGACGGAATAGGTAGCGAGGCGAGGGGCTGACATCGGAAATCCATTCATTGGTGTCGTCGCGGCCTAGTGCGCAGTTGCGCACGGGGGCCGGCAACTGTTATGTCGGTTTGGTCTGTAGGTACGGCTTTCGGTCTCGCATCATGGCATTGAGGACCGTGA
>NZ_JAQOSR010000296.1:0-5550 GCF_046718885.1 Bradyrhizobium sp. UFLA01-814
GATGGTGGCGATGCCGGGCGGGTAGACCACGAACGGCGTCGCGGCGACGCGGCCGAAGATCTGGTCGATCGGCAGATAGTCGACATCGTTGCGGATGAGATATTGTGCGGCCTGGCGCGGCGACATCGCGATCTCGGGCAGGTGCTCGGGCAGGAATTGCCTAGCCTGCAGCGTGCTGACGCTGCCGTCGCGGAAGAAGCGGTGCATGTCGCCGCAGAGGTCGCGCAGCCGCACCCCGCTATAGCGTTGCGGGCGGCGGCGGAAGAATTCGGGGATGACGTCCTCGATCAGCGCGTTGTCGTCGTGCAGCTTCTTGAAGGCGACGAGCCCCGACACCAGCGTGCCGGCCTTGCTGGCCTCGACGCCGGGCGTCAGCAGGAACAGCAGGGAGTTGAGGTCGTTTTTCTCGGCGACGATCTGGTTCTCGCGGAGATATTGCGCCACCACCGGCGCGGGGATGCCGTGATCGGCGTAGGCGCCGGTGGCGTGATCGAAGCCCGGCGTCAGCAATGTGAGCTTGTTCGGGTCGGTCATGGCGAAGCCCGCGGTCAGCTCGGGGAAGCCGTGCCAGGTTTCGCCCGGACTGAGCTGCCAGTAGGACGGAGTGGTCGCGAGCTGATCGGTCGAGATGGTCTCCCAGGCGACATTGTGCACGCCGTTCTCGCGCGCGACATCGGGGATCTTCACACGGTCCGGCACGAACGGCTCGAAGAACCAGCGCCGCTCGGCCCGCGTCTCTTTCTCCTCGAACTCGCGCTTCACGGCGCGGATCTTCTTACGCAATTCGATGCCGAGCCGGATCGTGTCGTCCCACAAGACTTCGCCGGAACGGCCCTTCATCATCTGCGCGCCGACATCGAGCGAGGCGAAGATCGGATAGAACGGCGAGGTCGAGGCGTGCTGCATGAAGCTTTCGTTGAAGCGGCGGTGCTCGACCCGGCGCTTCTGGCCCTTGATGTGGCGGTCGCGAATGTGGATCTGCGAGGCCTGCGAGAAGCTCGCGAGCTGCTTGTGGGTGGATTGGGTCGCGATGATGCCGGGGGCCTCGGGGCCGAGATCGGACAGTCCCATGGCGAAGCGGCCGGCATAGATCGGGTGAAATTTCATGAAGCCGGCCCAGGCCTCGTCGAACAGGATATAGTCGCAGAGATGGCCGATCCGCTTGAGGATCATCTCGGCCGAGTGGATGGTGCCGTCATAGGTGCACTGCTCGACCACGGCGACGCGGAACGGACGTTCCTTCTTCCAGGCGTTCTCGTCCTTGACCAGCGGATGCTTGCGGATGTGGTCGCGCAGCGTGCCCTCGTCGAGCAGGTCCCAGCGCATCGGGCCGATCAGGCCCCAGGCGTTGCGCACCGTCGGCACGTAGACCGGGATGCCGCCGCCGATCAAAAGCGCGCCGTGATGCGCGGCCTTGTGATTGTTGCGGTCGAACAGCACGAGGTCGCCGTCGGTAACCAGCGAGCCGAGCGCGACCTTGTTGGAGGTCGAGGTGCCGTTGAGAACGAAATAGGTCTTCTCGGCGCCGAAGATCCGGGCCGCCTCCTTCTGCGCCCGCAGCGCCGGCCCCTCATGGGTGAGGAGGTCGCCGAGGTCGAGCACGGAATTGTCGAGGTCGTCGCGGAACACCGCTTCGCCGAGATGTTCGACGAACACCCGTCCGATCGGGCTGCGGCTGTAGAACACGCCGCCATTATGGCCCGGGCAGGTCCAGAGCTGGTTGCCTTCCTCGGCATAATCGACCAGCGCCCCGAAGAACGGCGTCTTCAGGTTCTCGGCATATTGCTTGAGCCGGCTGATCAGATTCTTGGCGATGAAGGGCGGGGTCTCCTCGGACAGGAACACGTAGCCGTCGATGAAATCGAGCACCTCGACCGGCAGGTCCTCGAACCGCTTGCGCCGGATCAACAGGATGATCGGGAAGTCGAGGCCGCGCCGACGCATCAGGTTGATCAGTGCCGCGGTCTTTCCTTCAAGGCCCTTCTTGCCCCAATCGACCACCATGCAGCCGATCGCAGCATCGGTCTGCACCGCGATCTCGGCATCTTCCAGCTTGCGGGCGCGAACCACCTCGAAGCCGGAGCGCTCGATCTCGGCGATGATCTGGTTGAAGCGGATGCCCTCGAGGTCGTCGGCCTCGAACACCGGCGCAGCGAACAGGAAGTTGAAGCGTTTGAAATAGTCCATGCGTGTCCCCGAACTGGTCCGGCGCTGACGTGTCGGCACAATTCATGACAGGCAGATGACAATGGGGCGGATGGAGGATCGAATACCTTGTTGGGGACGCAATCCCTCACTGCACGGCGCCAGCCCGTGGATATTCGAGCTGCGTGGCGACGAAGTCCGCCGTGCCACGGCCATACCGTGTCTCGATCCCGGCAAGCGCCCGGTCGAGCGCCTGCGCGGGCGGCGCGGTGCCGACCGCGGGCAGCAGACCGTCTGCGGACCAGGCCGACGCCACGACTTGCGGATAGATGCGCAGGCCGTTGCGGGTCGTCACCGCGTCGCCGGTCGCGGCGAAAGTCACGGCATGCGAGCGATAGGTGCGCGACCAGCTGTCGGCGACCAGCGCAAGCGAGACCTCGTCGACGCCGGGAACAAGCGCGAGGCCGAGCTGTTCCCGGTTCCAGAACGCCAGCGTGTTCCGGATCGCGGTCAGCGCGAAGGGACGGGTGAACTTGAAGGCGTTGCTGTCATGCCGCGCGTCCCAGCCGGGCAGGCCGATCTCGCGCGCGACGGCCTCGGCCCTGGTGCGGCCGGCGATCGCCTCGATCAGGGTCAGCGACATCGGCATCGACGCCGAAATCCCGGTCGTCGTCGCGACGCCGTGGTCGACCACGATGCGGCGGTCGGCGACGTACCGGATCTCGGGATGTTTGTTGCGCCAGTTCTTCAGGTAAAACCAGTGCGTGGTGGCGCGCTTGCCGTCGAGCAGGCCGGTCGAGGCGAGCACCTTGGCGCCGGCGCAGACGGCGACGATCACAGCGCTTTTCTTCGCCTGCTGCCGGATCCATTGCATGACCGCCGGATCGTCGTCGCGGCTCATCGCCGGCACGATGACGTAGTCGGCGCCGTCGGGATGTGCGGCATCGAATGCGGCGATGGTCGCATCAGGCTCGACCTTCAGCACCGGGAACAGCGCGACCGGACCGGGTCCCGTCGCCAGCGTGACGACATCGGCAACATCGGCGCGCTTGAGGATGCCGTAGGGCATCAGATAGTCGGTGGTCTCGGTCATGTCGTTGATGCCGAGGATCGCGATCAGCGGTCGCGCGCGCTTCGGTGGCTTCAGCGCCGCGAGCGTTGCATCCTGCTCGGCCTTGGCGATCGGAGGCGGAACCCGGAATGCCGATGCGGCGGGCAGGGTGAAGAGCCAGATGCCGCCAATGATTGGTACCAGCGCGGCAACGGCGATGCCGCTCCACACGAGAAGCCGCCAGGTCATGATGATCGATCTCAACGTATCCGCGTGCGTCGCCCGGCACGCAAGCTACTCGCCGGTCACGCCGACCAAAACGGCGAAATTCCCGCAAAAACGGACACGCCAACAACGCGGCTCAAACGCGTAGCCCGGATGAGCGACAGCGACATCCGAGGCCGGTCCTTCCCCGCATGTCGCTCCGCTCACGCGGGCTGCTATGCGACGCGCTCAGTAGATGAGGTTCGTACCCGGCGGCTTTTCCAGTGCCGCCGCCAGCGTCCGATACTCATCGCAGTCGGTGCCGCAGATCTCGGCAATCCGCTGCAGATGATACTGCGCCTGGTCGCGGTTTCCCTGTTCGATCTGCCACAGGCCGTAGTAGTTCCACGTCAGGACGTGGTTCGGATCGGCCTTGAGCGCACGTTCGTACCAAACCTGCGATTGCTTGTAGTCGCCGAGCTTGCGATAGGAATAGCCGATCAGGTTCGCGACATCAGGATGATCGTCGCGGTCGAGTGCGTGCAACTGATCGATCGCGGCGGCGTAGTCGTTGCGTTCGTAGATTGTCGCATAGGCCGCGCGATAGCCGTCGCGGAATGCCGGGTCTTCGAAGCCGGACTGCTTGACGGGTTTCTTGACCTTGTGCGTGGTCTTTCTGCCCTTCTCCTGGGGATAGGACGGCGCGGGAGTGCCGTAGCTCGACCCGTATGGGTCGCCACCACCGCCGCCGCCGCCACCTCCGCCAGCCGCGATGGCGGTCTGCGGCGGGAACAGAATGATCGGCGCTGTCAGAAATGCCGCAAGCATCATCGGTGACTTGATCATGGACACCTCCCGATTTGATAAGGATAGTCATCGGCCTGAAGCACTAACTCCCGATCGCGGGAGACATTCCGCGCGTTCTGAGAAATTGTTTGCCGAAGCGGCAATCGCACTGTCTTTTCGGGACGTCGCGCATTCGCGTGCACGCTGGCTGAGTGTTTTGTTCGCGCCATCGGACATCGGAGTCGAAACTAACATCGGTGTTAGAATCGCACTCAAATGCTCAATGGCTATCTGGACCCGCGGCAAGGAGAACGATCGACGATGAAAACGGACCTCGCCGAGATCTACCGGAACTACATTGCCTGTTTGAATCGCCAGGACTGGCCGCAACTCGGTCGGTTCGTTGACGAGGATGTGTGCCACAACGGCCGGCGGCTCGGATTATCCGGCTATCGCGAGATGCTGGAAGGGGACTTTCGCGACATCCCCGACCTTCGCTTCAACATCGTTCTGCTGGTGTCGGATGCGTCCCATGTCGCGAGCCGGCTGGCGTTCGATTGTTCGCCGAAGGGCGCGTTCCTCGGTCTCGGCGTCAACGGCAAGCGCGTCTCCTTCGCCGAGAACGTGTTCTACGAACTCCGCGACGGGAAGATCGCGCAGGTCTGGTCGGTGATCGACAAGGCTGCGATCGAGGCCCAGCTGTAGCGGCGGAGCCTGGATGCGCCTGACGCCGCTACTTCTGCTCCGGATGCCAGGCGCCATCCCAATCCGCCGCCGGCGGGTTCTGCTGAAAGGCTGCGACGCGCGCCTTCATGGCGATCGACGGGCCGTCGCCGGGCGCCGCCGCCAACGCCGCGGTGAAGGCTTGCTCGGCGTCATCCCAGCGGCGGTCGCGATAGGCGGCGAGACCGTCCGCGTAACGCTGCCGCAACTCGGTCTGCGCCGGCGTCAGTTCGTCCTTCTTGCCGAGGATTTCGAACACCGCGACCGGCTGGGTCTGCCCCATCACGACGAGACGATCGATCTCGCGGAGCTCGATGGTTGCGGCACAGGCTGCGGCGGTTGCTTCCGAGATCAGGCTGCGGCTGCCGTAGAACTTGTTGGCGCCTTCCAGCCGCGAGGCGAGGTTCACGGTGTCGCCGAGCACGGTGTAGCTCATCATGAACTCGGAGCCGATGCTGCCGACCAGGGCCTCGCCGGTGGCGATCCCGATCCGGATGTCGCAATCGGCCGGGATCACGCGCACGCCGAGCAGTTCGGGCAGATCCTTGCGCAGCTGGTTGACCTGGCCGATCATGTCGATGGCGGCAAGCGCGGCGAGATGGGTCTGCTCGGCTTCCTCGACGAAGGGCGCGCCCCAATAG
>NZ_JAQOSR010000297.1:0-5527 GCF_046718885.1 Bradyrhizobium sp. UFLA01-814
GATCGTCGCGCATCTCGCGCGCTATCCTGACGCCTTGTCGGACACGTCGGCCAGCTTCTGGAAGCGCGCGATCATCGACTGCGTGACCGCGACGGTCGTCACATCGCTGCCACCCGACGGAACGAGCTATCTGCCGTCGGCGATGCGACTGGTGCGCCACGTCGAGGACTATCTGCACGCCGCGGGCACGCGCCCGGTCCATGTCTCGGAAATCTGCACCGAGCTTCGGCTGTCGCGACGCAGCCTGCACCGCGCCTTCCACGAGGTGTTCGGGGTCGGCCCGGTGACGTTCCTGCGCTACAAGCGCCTCTGCATGATCCGTTCGATCCTGCGCGAAAGCACCCCGGACCAGACCACCGTCTCCAAGGTTGCGATCGAACAGGGCTTCATCGAGCTCGGGCGCTTCTCGCAATATTACCGCGCGATGTTCGGGGAATACCCGTCGCAAACGCTCGGCTACGCCGGCTAGAGCGCTTTCGAGCGAAGTGGATACCGGTTCGCGTGAAGAAAACGCGTCAAAACGAGAATCCAGAGCCCCGTTCCGATTCAATCGGAACGGAAAAGGCTCTAGCGCAAACCAGCCGCTGCGCGCGCGAGCTCATTATTTCGATCGCCCCGGATCGCCATTGCCCGACAGCAGCTGCGCGGCGCCGCCGATGCCGCGGCGGAAGGCTTCATCGAAGGTGACGCCGCGGAACTGCCATTTGTAATCCTTGCCGTGCCAGGCCATCCGCCATTGCGTGGCCCAGCCGAGGTCCTTGTCGTTCCAGACCAGCCGACCGAGCAGGGTGGCCTCGCCGCCCTGCGGCGCGACGATCGAACTCAGCTTCGCCGGCGGCGTCTTCGACAGTTCGGCGGCGGTGAGGTTGGCACTCGTCAACGCGGCTGCATCGGGCAGCACGAAGCGCATGCCGCGCTTACCGGCCGCAGCCGCAAGCGCGTCGCGTTGCAGATCGGATTGCGTCCCGTCGGATGTGACGATGTAGTCCTTCGGACCGTGCTGCATCTCGGCGAAGACGCCGAGCACCGGCCGCTGCGACCGCCAGGGCTTGAGATCGAGCCTGGCGAGAATGCCGTCGATCTTTCTCTCGTCGAAATCCACCGTCAGGTCGTAGGGCCGGTCGCGGGTGCCCTGCTCGTCATGATGCGGCTTGCCGGCATATTGATCGTGATAGTCGAAACTGCTGACGAACTCCTTGGCTTTCGATTTGTATGCGGCAAGCCGGCGGTCGCCTGCCAGCATTGGCTGACCGGATACCTTGATCAGGACGTCCTCCAGACATGCACCGAAGCCAATGATGCGGTTCGGCTCGCCCTGGCCGGTGACGACGGTCTGCGCGCGGTAGAGGCTGTCGTCCGCTGCGGCCATCGCACCACCGCAAGCGATCCATGCAGCGGCAAGCAGCACGCGGACCGCGCCGCGTGCGAGCGTGGCGATCAGATCACGCTTCGTCTCAAGCAAGGCAGCCATGGTCACCTCCGCTCGGTCACTTCATTGAGGCACAGATTGGCGGTATTTTCGGGCAGCGCCAGCACGTTCGGACATGGGCGCCATTCCATCGGTCCCGCTGCGCGCTATGGCCACGCGCGGCAGGCCTGACATATGCTCGGAGCATGCGCGGCGGCGCCGCGAGCGCCGCCCAACACAAGAGCACCGAGCAGGAGACGTTCCGTGAAATGCTATGAGTTGCAAGGCCCCGGCGGCGTCGACGCGCTGGCGCTGGTCGACAAGCCGGTTCCGCAAGCCGGCCCCGGCGAAGTCCTGGTGCGGCTGAAGGCGGCGACGCTGAATTATCGCGACCTGCTCACGGTCAAGGGCGGCTACGGCTCGCGCCAGAAATTTCCACTGGTGCCGGTCTCCGACGGCGCCGGCGTGGTCGAGGCGGTCGGCGCCGGCGTCAGGAGCTTCGCACCCGGCGATCGCGTGATCGGCAGCTTCTTCGAAAGCTGGCTCGGGGGCGAACCGAGCGAGGCGCGGATGCGCGCGGCGCTCGGCGGCAGCGTCGACGGTGTGCTGACCGAGTACCGGGTCTTCCCCGCGCATGCGCTGGTGCGCACGCCGGATCATCTCAGCGACATCGAGGCCGCGGCACTGCCGTGCGCCGGCCTCACGGCGTGGAGCGCGGTGGTCAAGCTCGGCGACCTCAAGCCGGGGCAGACGGTGCTCACCCAGGGCACCGGCGGCGTCTCGCTGTTCGCGCTGCAATTCGCCAAGATGTGCGGCGCCCGCGTCATCGCGACCTCCTCCAGCGACGCCAAGATCGCGCGGCTGAAGCAGCTCGGCGCCGATGTCACGCTCAACTACAAGACCACGCCCGATTGGGGCAAGAAGGCGCGCGAGCTGACCGGGCGCGGCGTCGATCTTATCGTCGAGGTCGGTGGCGTCGGCACGCTGAACGAATCGATCCGCGCCACCAGGATCGGCGGCACCATCGCCTTCATCGGCGTGCTCGCAGGTCCCGCCTCGTCCGATACGCGGCTGCCGCTGATGGTGATGCAGCAGCAGCGGCTGCAAGGCGTCACCGTCGGCTCGATCGAGGATTTGCAGGCGCTGTGCGACGGCATCAGCCTGCACGGCGTCAAGCCCGTCATCGACAAGGTGTTCGCGTTCGACCAGGCCAAGGCCGCGTTCGCCCACATGGCGAGCGGCGCGCATTTCGGCAAGATCGCGATTGCGATCGGGTAAAGCATGATGATGTGAAGTCGAAACAGTCCAGCGGCACGCTCGCTGCACCTCTCCCGCTTGCGGGGATCGAGACGAGCGAAGCTCGCTCTTAGGTCGCATCGCATCTGATGCGATGCGGGTGGGGGCTCTCTCCACGATGCGACTCGCGGAGAGAGCCCCCACCCTAACCCTCCCCCGCAAGCGGGAGAGGGGACGCAATCCCAATGCGGCTATGGCTTGATCCAATTTCATCATGCTCTAGAGCAGGTCGGCGACAAAGCCTAGCGTCCCGTGAACTGAGCCTTGCGTTTCTCGACGAAGGCCTGGCGGCCTTCCTTCGCGTCGGCGCTTTCGCGGATCACCTGCTGCAGCTCGATCTCGCGGCGGAACTGATCGGCGTAGCTGGCGTGGTCGCTCTCCTCGAGCAGCTGCCGCGTCGCGACCAGCGCGCGCGTCGGTCCGTCCGCAAGGCGACCGGCGAGCGCCTTCGCCTCGTCGAGCAGCCTTGCATCATCGACCACATCGCGCACCAACCCCCACTCCTTGGCCCGCTCGGCCGGCAGCGGCTCGTTCAGCAGCATCAGGTCGAGCGCGCGCTGGCGGCCGATCAGGCGCGGCAACAGCCAGGTCGAGCCGAGATCGGGCACCAGGCCGATCCGGCTGAACACCTGAATAAAGCTCGCCGAGCGCGCGGCCAGGATGATGTCGCCGGACATCGCGAGGCTGAAGCCGCCGCCGGCCGCGACGCCGTTGACCGCGACCACGACAGGTACGCGGCATTCGCGCAAGGCCTGCATCGCCGGCCAATAATGCCTCATCACGCCGGTGTAGATATTGTCGCCGAGCGACTGGAACGCCTTGAGGTTCTGCCCGGAGCAGAAGCCGCGTCCCTCCCCGGTCAGAACCAGCGCGCGGATGCCGGGATCGAGGCTCATCTCGCCGACGGCGCGCGCGAGATCGCCGAGCAGTTCCGGCGTCATGGCGTTCAGGCTCGCGGGATCGTTGAGCGTCAGGATGCCGACCTTGCCGTCCCGTTCACACTTCACACCAGTCATTTTCCGCTCCCTGAAATTGGTTCTTGTTGTTGCACTGACAGTGCCATGCTTGGCATGCTACGCCAACGTGCCCCACCCGCAACAAGAACAGCGAAAGCAACGCCATGTCCGACCAGTTCTCCAACTCGCAAGTGATCCGCAAGCCGGCCGTCAGCGCCAAGGGCGGCATCGTCGCCGCGCAGTCGCGCCGGGCGGCCGAGGTCGGCGCGGAGGTATTGGCCGCGGGCGGCGATTGCGTCGACGCCGTGATCGCGACCACCTTCGCGCTTGGCGTCGTGGAGCCGTGGATGAGCGGCGCCGGCGGCGGCGGCGCGATGGTGCTGTATCGCGCCAAGGAGAACCGCGTCGAGGTGATCGACTACGGCATGCGCGCGCCCGACGGCCTGCGTATCGAGGATTATCCGCTGACCGGCGGCGCGGCCTCCGACCTATTCCCCTGGGCGCGGGTCAAGGACGACCGCAACCTGCACGGCCCCGGCTCGATCGCGGTGCCCGGCGTCGTTGCCGGCATGGAGGAGGCGCATCGCCGCCACGCCAGGATGGAGTGGAAGGACCTGCTGGCGCCGAGCGTCAAGCTCGCCGGCGAGGGCCTTTTGGTCGATTGGTGGACCACCGCGATGATCGCAAGCTCCGCCGCCGATCTGCGGCGCTATCCCGCCAGCGCCGCGGCGTATCTGCAGGACGGCCTGCCGCCGAACGCGCAATGGGGCATCAGGTCGGTGGTCCGCATGCCACAGGACAAGCTGAAGGCCACGATGGCGCAGCTCGCCGCAGCCGGTCCGCGCGATTTCTACGAGGGCGATCTGGCGCGCAGCATCGCCGATGACATCCAGGCCGCCGGCGGCGCGCTGTCGGTACGCGACCTCGCCGCCTTCCGCGCCCATCTGCGCGAGCCGCTGAAAATTCCCTATCGCGGCGGCACGGTCTATGCGACGCCGGAGCTGACCGCGGGTCCGACCATGGCGCGCACGCTCGGCCTGCTGCAAAAGGCGCTGGCGCCCGCGCAGGGCGGGCCGGATGCGGCGGCCTACGCTGCCTATGCCGAGGCGTTGCAAGCCGCCTATCGCGAACGGCTGAAGGACATGGGCGACGTCGACGGCCGCCGCGCGCTCGGCGCCGAAGCGATCGCGCCAAGCTGCACCACGCATTTCTCCGCGGTCGACCGCGACGGCAACATGGCCGCGGTGACGCAGACGCTGCTGTCGACCTTCGGCTCCAAATTCGTGACGCCGAACACCGGGCTGACCATGAACAACGGCATCATGTGGTTCGATCCGACGCAAGGCAATCCGAACTCGCTCGCGCCCGGCAAGCGCTGCCTGACCAACTACACGCCTGTGGTGGCGCAGGCCGCCGACGGCCGCACGCTTGCCGCGGGCGCATCGGGCGGCCGCCGCATCCTGCCGGCGGTGTCGCAACTGCTCTCTTTCGTGATGGATTTCGGCATGGATCTCGACGCCGCGATCCACCAGCCCCGGATCGACGCCAGCGAGGGCGCCGTGGTGATCGGCGACAAGCGCCTGCCCGCGAGCGTGCGCGAGGCGCTGCGCGGCCGCTTCGATTTCGAGGAGGCCCGTATCCAGACCCTGCCGATGAAGTTCGCCTGCCCGAGCGTCGTGCTGCGCGACGGCACCACCAACAGCGGCGTCACCGAGCCGTTCCAGCCCTGGGGCGATGCGGTCGCGGAGGCGTGACGGCAAGTCGCGCGGTTCATTGCGGTCGTCGTCCCTGCCTAGTGCGCAATTGCGCACGGGAGCAGGGACCCATGACCACCGCAATCGGCGATGAACGGGATCGCGGCTGCAGC
>NZ_JAQOSR010000298.1:0-5446 GCF_046718885.1 Bradyrhizobium sp. UFLA01-814
AGGACCAGCTGATCCCGCCGTTTTGCAAGCCTCGCCAAGGCGCCCCGTGCAGGATCGGCGACCTGCTCGGGGGCGGGTTGCATGGCCCGCGCAAAGGCCGCCAGCATCCGCGCATCGATCGGATCGGTCTTGGCGAGTAGGCCGCTGGCCCGTGCAAAGTCGCGGGCACGGGCCGGGTTGATCCGTGCGAACTGGATCCCGGCCTGACGCAGCGCCTCGCGAAGCGCGAGGTCATAGATACCCGTCGCCTCGAAGACCACCAGCGCATCGCATTGCCAACGCGCCACCTGCTGTGTGATGGCCTGTGTCGCGTTGGCAATGCGCCTCGGCACGCCGTCAGCCTCATCAAAGATGTCGAGGTGGTTTTTGGAGATGTCGATTCCGACGTAACGAAGAGCTATGATCACGGTGCCTGTCCCTGTGATGCGAGGTCTGTTGGCGCAGCCTCGTGCAACTGTTCAGGTTGATAGATGGAACGGGCGGGAGACCGAGCCGGCTCACGGCGTCAAGCGCCAAGGACCCAACGGCTTCCCGCCCACCCACATCCTGACAGACTTCCAAGACACAGGGACCCATAACCCCAAATCTCAATTGTTGCGCGCGCTGGGGCCACAATCGCGTTCATGATTGAGTGCGGTGGTTATGGATCCCGGCCTTCGCCGGGACGACGTGGGGAGGGGTCTCGCCACCTTCCATCCCGCGGAAACTGTTCATCTGTGGAACCCGCCAACCTCCTTCACCGGCGGCATTTCCCGCCTCCAAATTTCCCTTTGGTAACCTCGCCTTAACCATGATTAGCGTTTGGTTAGGGTCGGAATGACGCGTGAAAAGCCCTCGTTTTGACATGTTGGCAGGGGAAGCAGGGCCCGGCTTTGGACGGGCCCCCCATGCGACAGATGTAAGAGGCTCTCGCGCAGTTTTGCCGCGCCGGGCGCACGGCCGTGGAAGGGGTGCCGATTGGCGGCCCGCCGAATTGGGACACTTGCGTTGAGAGGATATTGCCGATGAATCCCGCCGATGTGGCTCAGTCAACTCTGCCACTGGCATCGAGCGACGTGTCGCTGATCGCGCTGTTCTGGCAGGCCCATTGGGTCGTCAAATGCGTGATGTTGGGACTTCTGTCCTGCTCGGTGTGGGTCTGGGCGATCGCAATCGACAAGATCCTGCTCTACGCCCGCACCAAGCGGGCCATGGACAAGTTCGAGCAGGCCTTCTGGTCCGGCCAGTCGATCGAGGAACTCTACCGGGCGCTGTCGGCCAAGCCGACCCAGTCGATGGCGGCCTGTTTCGTCGCGGCGATGCGGGAGTGGAAGCGCTCCTTCGAGAGCCAGTCGCGGTCCTTTGCCGGTCTGCAGGCGCGGATCGAGAAGGTCATGAACGTCTCGATCGCCCGGGAGGTGGAGCGGCTGGAACGCCGGCTGCTGGTGCTCGCCACCGTGGGCTCGGCCGGCCCCTTTGTCGGCCTGTTCGGCACCGTCTGGGGCATCATGTCGAGCTTCCAGTCGATCGCGGCCTCCAAAAACACCTCCTTGGCGGTGGTGGCGCCCGGTATCGCGGAAGCGCTGTTTGCCACCGCAATCGGCCTGATTGCCGCAATTCCGGCGACTATTTTCTACAATAAGTTCACTTCGGAGGTGAACCGGCAGGCCGCGCGCCTGGAGGGCTTCGCCGACGAGTTCTCCGCCATCCTGTCCCGTCAGATCGACGAGCGGGGTTGAGTTAGATGATGGACACTGTTGCGAGCGCACAATCATGGCGATGAGCATGGCAGGGTCCGGCGGCGGTGGCAGACGCCGCCGCGGGCGCAAGCCTGTGATGGCCGAGATCAACGTCACGCCGATGGTCGACGTGATGCTGGTGCTGCTGATCATCTTCATGGTGGCGGCGCCGCTGATGACGTCGAACATCGACATCGACCTGCCGGTGGCGAGCGGCGGCAAGTCGATCTCGTCGAACCAGCCGCCGCTGACATTGTCGGTCAAGCGCACCGGCGGCGGCTGCAACTCGAATGTCGAGCTCTATCTGGGCGACGCGCCGGTCACGGCCGCCGATTTTCCGGCCAAGATCAAGGCGATCGGGGACGCCCGGTCGGATGCCGAAAAGGTGGTCTATCTGCGCGGCGACAAGGACGTCTGTTACACGGATATGATGAAACTGCTCGGGGAGGTCCGGGCCGCAGGATTCAAGGCGAATATCGTCATCATCCCGGAAGGTGGATAGTGTACGGCAAGGCACGGGGAAGCCTGATTTGAAGGTCAAGGTCGACAAGACTCTGGCGGCATCGATTGTCCTGCACGTCCTCGTGATCGGGTGGGGCCTGATTTCGTTCTCGACCAAGGCGTATGTAATGCCGGAAGAGGAATCGGTCGCCGTCGACGTGATCTCGTCGGACCAGCTCTCGCACGTCATGGCCGGCCAGAAGGACGGCAAGAAGGAAAATCCCAAGCCGCTGGTCGAGAAGGTCGCCGAGGCCAAGCCAATGGATGATGCCGTCGGCAAGATCGACGACAAGAAGCCGCCGGTCGTGACCGATACGGCGCCAGCGCCGACGCCGAAGGTGGAGAAGCCGGAAGACAAGAAGCCGGATCCGCCGAAGAAGGTCGAGAACAAGCCGAAGGAAGAGCCGAAGCCGGTCGAAAAGAAGCCCGATCCGGTGAAGCCCGACCCGATCGCCGAAGCGATCAAGAAGGAAGAGAAGAAGCCGCCGCCGAAGCCGGTGCAGCAGGCCGCGAAGCCGCCGCCGGAGCAGAAGCCGAAGGATCGCGTGTTCGACCAGAGCAAGATCGCGGCGCTGCTCGACAAGCGTGACCCGACGCGCGCATCGGCGACCGGCGACACGCTGAACGCCAACGCCGCGCTCGGCACGGCAAAGGGCAAGGCCGCCGACAACTCCGCGACCTGGGGCGCGATGTTCAAGCAGCAGGTCGAGCGCTGCTGGAAGAAGCCCTATGGCGGCATCGAGGCGCAGCAGACAGAGGCGGTGTTCTCGATCAAGCTGAAGCGTGACGGCTCGCTCGAGGGCATGCCGGTGCCGGAAGGGACGCCGGCGACGCCCTATCTGCGCGTCTATCAGGAGAGCGCGCTGCGGGCGATCATCGAATGCCAGCCGTACAATCTGCCGGCGGCCTTCTTCGACGAATGGAAGTATTTTGCGCCGGTGTTCACAGAGCGAAAGACCTGAGGGCGACGGCGTCGCTTGGCCAATAGCAAACAAAGTCTACGGACAATGACCGACCAGAATGATTTGCGTGCAATGACGTTTCGCCTCGACCGCCGACAGATGATCTCCGGAATGGCTGCCCTTGGCGTGCTGGCCGGAAGCCGCAGCGCCTTTGCACAGAAGCGCGTCGTCATTCCGGAAGGCGACTTCGCGCCGCTGCCGATCGCGATCCCGAACTTTGCCGCCGGCACGCCTGGGGACACCGAGGTCGGTGTCGGCGTGACGCAGGTGATCACCAACAATCTGAAGCGCAGCGGCCTGTTTGCGCCGATCGATCAGGCGGCCTATCTCGAGAAGCAGATCAACATCGACGCGGCGCCGAACTTCAACAACTGGAAGAGCATCAACGCGCAGGCGTTGGTCACCGGCCGCATGACGCGCCAGGGTAACGGGCGCGTCAAGGCGGAGTTCCGGCTCTGGGACGTCAACACCGGCCAGCAGCTCGCCGGCCAGCAGTACGACACGTCGGCTGAATACTGGCGGCGCATCGCGCACATCATCTCCGACCAGATCTACGAGCGGCTGACCGGCGAGAAGGGCTATTTCGATACCCGCGTCGTGTTTGTCGACGAGAGCGGCTCGGCGGACCGCCGCGTCAAGCGCCTTGCGCTGATGGACCAGGACGGCGCCAATGTGCGCTACCTGACCCGCGGCTCGGATCTGGTGCTGACGCCGCGCTTCTCGCCGTCGACCCAGGAAATCACCTACATGGAATTCGGTCAGGGCGACCCGCGCGTCTATCTGCTCAACATCGAGACCGGCCAGCGCGAGATCGTCGGCAATTTCCCCGGCATGTCGTTCTCGCCGCGCTTCTCGCCCGACGGCCAGCGCGTCATCATGAGCCTGCAGCAGGGCGGCAACTCCAACCTGTTCGTGATGGATCTGCGCTCGAAGTCGATGACGCGGCTGACCGACACGCCGGCGATCGACACCTCGCCATCCTATGCGCCCGACGGCACGCGGCTCTGCTTCGAATCCGATCGCGGCGGCAAGCCGCAAATCTATGTGATGCCGGCAACCGGCGGCGGCGCACAGCGCATCTCGTTCGGCGACGGCACCTATTCGACGCCGGTGTGGTCGCCGCGCGGCGACTACATCGCCTTCACCAAGCAGGGCGGCGGGCAGTTCGCGATCGGCATCATGAAACCCGACGGCTCGGGCGAGCGCATCCTGACCTCGGGCTTCCATAACGAAGGCCCGACCTTTGCCCCGAACGGGCGCGTCGTGATGTTCTTCCGCGATCCCGGCGGCAACAGCGGCCCGTCGCTGTTCACCATCGACGTCTCCGGGCGCAACGAGCTGCGGGTACCGACCCCGGGCTTTGCCTCCGACCCCGCCTGGTCGCCGCTGTTGTCGTGAGCTGGGCGCAGACTGCTCTGGGGAACCCCGGCGGCGATCGGCACTTCTCACCTAGCGCACTGAATTTTATGGTGAATTCCGGCCGTCGCCCTGGCGCGGCAAGGACTTGCTAACGATGTTCGCTCAGAAAGACTTCACCTGCGATCAGTAAGAGTGCGAGCTGAAAAGGACGCGCGCTCTCACAATGCAGTTTGCAAGTCAGACGGGTGAACCGGACCGGTCGATGTCGCCGACGATTTCGGCGGCGCTGGTCGATTCCCTGTTCATGAACCCCGCGCCCATGATCTTCGGCGCCTTCGGCCCCGCCATTGCGGGCGCCGTGATTGCGGCTGTCACGAGCAATCTCCTGTGCTGGCTGTGCGTGCCGCTGTTCATCGTGGTGGGGCTGGCGCGCGCGCTGCAGATGTACCGCTACCAGCAGCGCAATTCCCGGCTCACCGTCGAAGAGTCCGTGACCTGGGAGAAGCGCTACCGGATCGGCACCATCGCCTACGGCATTTCGCTCGGCATCTGGGGCGTCACCGTGCTGCTCACGACCAATGATGCCGCCGCGCACATGCTGTGCGTGACCACGGTGGTCGCCTACACCTCGGCGGGGGTAGGGCGGACCTTCGGCCGGCCGCAGATCTTCCACCTGCATCTGTTGATGTCGATCGGTCCCTTGATCCTAGCCCTGATGTATGTCGGCGGCCCCTATCACATCGCCCTTGCGCTGCTCAGCCTGGTGTTCTTCAGCGCCATCCGGCACCTGACCTCCAGCCTGCAGCGCATCTACGTCAACGCCTGGATCGCCAAGGAGCGCGAGGCCGCGCTGGCGGGCCAGTTCGATACCGCGCTGAACAACATGCCGCACGGCCTGTGCATGTT
>NZ_JAQOSR010000299.1:0-5321 GCF_046718885.1 Bradyrhizobium sp. UFLA01-814
GATCGAGAACACCTGGTTGCCGATCCGGTTCAGCGCGTCGAGCCGCGCATAGCCTTCCTCGACGCTGTTGGCGGCGACCTTGTTCTCCAGCGAATTGATGTTGGCGTATTGCTTCAGCACGAGGTCGAGCTGGCCGCGCAGCGCCATGCGTTCGTCGAGGCTGGCATCCTTGCCGAGGATCTCGTCGGCAAAGCGCGCGAAGCGGCCCGGCCAGAACCGCGTCAGCAGCAGCGAGACGCCGACGCTCTTCTGGAATTCGAACAGATTGGTGTTGGCCGGCCCGCCGTCGATCACGATCTCGGTGCCGCGATAGCTGAAGCTGCCGGTGTGGCAGGCGGCGCAGGTGAGGCCTACGCCGGTCATGTCGGCCTTGCTGTGCGGGTTGCGCCATGGCGCGCCGTTGGCATCGGCCATCGGGCCGCCCTGCGCAAAGCCGATCGGCAGCGCATCGGGTTTGCCCGGAATCACCGTGTCGGGAATAAAGCCGAAGCGGCCGAGATAATTGGTCTCGCTGAGTCGCGGCGCCGCGGTGAACAGCGGCCAGACTGTCGGCTGCTCCAGCGCCATGAACCATTCATGGGGAATGCCGAAGGTTCGCGTGCCCTGGTCGGCGTGGTAGAACCAGCGCAGCCGCTCCGCGCTGACATTCTGATCCAGCCACACGGTCTTTGCCGGCGGCTGGTAGTCGACGACCTTGACGCGGAAGCCGCTCGCGACCGTCTCGATATCGTCCTTGAAATAGAGGACGCCGGCGACAATCAACAGTCCGATGACGAATATCGTCTTGCGAGGCATGCCCCGTTCCCCCAATTCGCGGTACCCGCGCCTCATATGGACGAGATGTTAAAATTCGCCGAAAAACGAGTTCGCGTTAAGCGTGTGATGCGGTGTGCGCCATCCTACAGTGGCGGCGCTTGGTCTAACAACGGAAATGTTGCAAAGGAAACGTTGGCTGGCTGTGAGCCAGTTCACTTGCGGCGTGCCGGTTGCGGCGGCATTTGCGCGCATCGAGGCCTGCGACTAGAAGTAACGGAGCAACAATTCTTCGAGATGTCATCTTGAACGCGTCAGCCGCACAACCGCTTTCGATCACTGTCTCGGACGACAGCACGGTGTCCGCGCTGCTGCTGCTGCCGGCGCAGGCCCGTAGCGCCTATGTGTTTGCCCATGGCGCCGGCGCCGGCATGACGCATCCCTCGATGGCCGTGATCGCGGAGGGCCTGGCGGAGCGCGGCATCGCGACATTGCGCTATCAGTTTCCCTACATGGAGAAGGGCAGCAAGCGGCCCGATCCGCCCGCCGTCGCGCAGGCGACGGTGCGCGCCGCGGTTGCGGAAGCCGTGCGTCATTGCGGCGAACTGCCGCTGTTCGCCGGCGGCAAGTCGTTCGGCGGACGCATGACCTCGCAGGCGCAGGCCAGGGCGCCGCTCGCCGGCGTGCGCGGGTTGGTGTTCCTCGGCTTTCCGCTGCATCCCGCCGGCAAGCCGTCGAGCGAGCGGGCCAAGCATCTCACCGAGGTCAAGGTCCCGATGCTGTTCCTGCAGGGCACGCGCGATGCGCTGGCCGAGCTCGATCTGCTCGAGCCGATGGTGAAGGGGTTGGGCGCGCGTGCGACGCTGCATCTGGTGCGTGAGGCCGACCACTCCTTCCATGTCCTCAAGCGCTCCGGCCGCAACGACCGCGAGGTGATGGCCGAGGTGCTCGATGCCTTCGCGGGCTGGGTCGCGAAGCATTCATAGGTGTGTAGCCCGGATGAGCGAAGCGACATCCGGGGTCTGCATGCCGCGGGCGAGATCGGTCCCGGATATCGCTTCGCTCATCCGGGCTACGCTTGGCCGCGAAAGGGATGTTATTCTCCACCCATGGCCAAGATCCTGATCGTCAATCCCAACACCACCGCGTCGATGACCGCGACCATCGCGGCCGCTGCGCAAGCGGTGGCCGCGCCGGGCACCGAGATCGTCGCCGTCACATCTGCGATGGGACCGGCCTCGATCGAAGGCTTCTATGATGAGGCCTTCGCCGTTCCCGGGCTGATCGAGGCGCTGCTGAAGACGCCCGATGCCGATGCCGGCATCATCGCCTGCTTCGACGATACCGGGCTCGATGCCGCGCGGTCGGCGGCGCGCTACCCCGTAGTCGGCATCTGTGAGGCGGCGCTGGTCACCGCCGGACAGATCGCCAAGCGCATCGGCATCGTCACCACGCTGCCGCGCTCGATCGTCCCGCTGGAGGAACTGGTGCGCCGCTACGGCTTTGCCGACCGCGCGGTGGTCACCGCCTGCGACGTCGCGGTGCTCGATCTCGAGAAGCCGGGCTCGGGCGCCAAGGCCAAGCTGGAGGCCGAGATCGCGCGGGCACTGGACAACGGCGCGGACGCCATCGTGCTCGGCTGCGCCGGCATGGCCGATCTTGCCCATGAGCTGTCGGTGCAATTCGGCGCGCCTGTGGTCGACGGCCTGGCCGCAGCGGTGAAGCAGGCGGAAGCGCTTGCCGGCCTCAAGCTCACGACGTCACGTCGCGGTGCTTATGCGTCGCCCGCGGCGAAAAAATACCACGGTATGCTCGAAGGGTTCGCGCCTGATTAAAAGTAATGACTGCGTCATTGCGAGGAGCCACCCGGTCGGCGCAAGGCGCCGCCGGATGACAGGCTCCGCGACGAAGCAATCCATTTCTCGGCAAGTGGCGGTATGGATTGCGTCGCTTCGCTCGCAATGACGGCGAGATTGTTACGACGCCGCCCCGCCATAGATCCGGTCGCGC
Organism: Bradyrhizobium sp. UFLA01-814; assembly: GCF_046718885.1. Classification (NCBI taxonomy): domain Bacteria; kingdom Pseudomonadati; phylum Pseudomonadota; class Alphaproteobacteria; order Hyphomicrobiales; family Nitrobacteraceae; genus Bradyrhizobium; species Bradyrhizobium sp. UFLA01-814. The sequence continues at coordinate 2,764 of NZ_JAQOSR010000299.1, forward strand.
AGGCGGCGCATGCCGGACAGCCAGCGCTCGCGATTGGTGGCCTTGCGCTGCATGTATTCCTGCACCTGCGGATGCGACAGAATCAGGAAACGTTCCTCCGCCATCGCCTCGATCACCATCCGCGCCACCTCGCCCGGCTGCAGCACGCCGTCGACGCGCGCCGCACTCGGGCCCGGCGTCGTCATGCCTGTCTGCACCGATTGCGGACAGAGCACGGAGACGCGGATGCCGCGATCGCCATACTGGATGGCGAGATGCTCGGCGAGCGCGACCGCGGCGTTCTTGGTCACGCCGTAAGGCATCGAGTTCAGCGAGGCCAACAGCCCCGCGGCGGATGCGGTGTTGATGAGATAGCCGGAGCCGCGCGCGAGCATGCCGGGCACCAGCGCGCGCGCCGCGAACACGTGGCTCATCACATGCACGCGCCAGCTCACATCCCAGTCGGCATCGGACGCGGTTTCTTGTCCCTTGCGCGACAGCCCGGCATTGGAGAAGAACACGTCGACCGGGCCATATTTGTCCTCGGCCGCGGCGATCAACGCCTTGATGTCCTCCTCGAGCCCGACGTCGGCGGTGACCGCCAGACCGTCGATATCGCCGGCGACGCTGGCGAGCCTGTCGCGCGAGGTCTTGAGATCGGCGACCACGACGCCGCGCGCACCGGCGTCCGCATAGGCCCGCGCCACCGCTTCGCCGATCCCGCTCGCGCCGCCGGTGACGACGCAGACCTTGTCCTTGACTTGCATGGTTCGATGTCCCTGCTTGTTATCGTGGTGGGTCGGATTGTCAGCCCTGATACAGGCCCTTGTCACGCGCCTTCTGGATTGCGAGCGCGGCCATCAGGTCGAGCATCGGGGTCGAAATGTCGGCTGCGCGGGCAAATGCCGCCGGTGCGCGCACCAGCACATCGATCTCCATGGCGCGCCCGAGTTCGTAATCCTGCAGGATCGATGGCTTGTGGTCCGGCGCCGGCCCGCTGCGGGTGACGCGCTTGACGGCGGGGATATAGCGTGTCGCCACCGCATTGGCTTCGTCGAGCAGGCGCGGGATCACGTCCTGCATGTCGGGATCGTCGCGGACGCCGCGCGCGGTCAGCCCGGTCAACAGGCAGAGCACCGACATCGACATGTTGGTCAATAGCTTCGACCAGATCGTCTCGCGGATCTCCTTGACCTCGGGCGATTCGATCGCGGCGTCGCTGAGCGCCGCGCGCAGGCGGGCGATGCGCTCGCTCTGCCGATCGTCGCATTCACCGATCAGGAGGCGGTTGCGGTCCGGCGACAGGTTCGCGACGACGCCGGGCGCGACCACCTCGTTGGAGGAGAAAATCACGCCGCCGATGATCCGCTCGTTCTGGATGACGCTGCGCAAATGCCCGCCGGGATCGAGGAAGCCGAGGTCGGGGATGGCGGGATGCTGCGGCGGCAGGCCGAGATCGTACCACCAGGGAATGCCGTTCTGCGCGAACACGATTGATGTGTCGCGCCGAAGCAGCGGCGGGAGCCCGGTTGCGAGCGCGCCGATGCCGGTCGCCTTCAGTGTGCTGATGACGATGTCTTGCGGTCCCAGATCGGCAGGATCGGCTGAGGCCTTCACCTTCGCGGTGACGCTGCTATCGCCGACCTTCAGCGTCAGTCCGCCGGTCCTGACCGCGTCGAGATGCGGCCCGCGCATCACGCACGCCACATCGTGACCGGCGCGCGCGAGCCGGACCGCGAAGTGGCTGCCGACGGCGCCCGCGCCGAAAATGCAAATACGCATGAGTGGAACAATTCTCCGCAATGTGCCGGTCAGTTTCCACAAGCGCGGGGCATCGCGCAACCCGTCATGCGCGTGGCGCGGTCGCGCGCGCTCGAAAGTGATGGATCAAGGCATCCGCTCTCGCCATAGTGCAAGGCTAGTACAGACAACAGCAATGCCGAACGAGGGAGCAACGTCATGTCGGCCAGCCCAGTCCTGTGGAGCCTCGATGCGCGCGGGGTCGCGACCGTCACGCTGAATCGTCCCGAGGTCAACAATGCCTATGACGGCGCGCTGATTGCAGGCGTGCTGGCCGCGATCGACGATCTCTCGACCAAGCCGGTGCGCGTCGTCGTGCTGAAGGGCAACGGCAAGCATTTCCAGGCCGGCGCCGACCTGAAATGGATCAACGGCGTACGGCCGAAATCGTTCGAGGAGAACGAGGCGGCGTCGCGCGCCACCTTCGAGGCGGTGCAGCGCCTCAACACGCTGCCGGTCCCGACCGTGGCGCTGGTGCAGGGCGGCTGCTTCGGCGGCGGCACTGGCGTGATCTCGGCCTGCGATATCGTGATCGCGGCCGACAATGCGCTGTTCTCGATCACCGAGGTGCGCTGGGGCCTGACCGCGGCGATCATCATCCCGCAGCTCTGCGACGCGATCGGCGTCCGCCAGGTGCGCCGCTACGCACTGACCGGCGAACGGTTCGGCGCCGAGGATGCCCGCCGCATCGGCCTCGTCCATGAGGTGGTGGCGCTTGCCGATCTCGACAGCGCCGGTGCCAAGGTCGTCGAGCAACTGCTCGGCAATGCGCCGGATGC